>NZ_JALJRO010000008.1:0-278640 GCF_024519635.1 Pseudomonas sp. Pse1 | reverse complement strand
TTTACCAAGGAGTTTTCCGTTTCGACTGCGCCGGAAGTGGGGCGAATTATAGACACATTAAATCGGCCGTCAACCCTTAATTACAGCTTTGTTGCAGAAGACTCACTTTTAGCCCGAAACCGCGGGATTCGGCGAGCAATGCCAGGCACGCGCAATAGCAATAGAAGCGCACCAACAGTTGCATAGATTACCCACTCCTTAAGGTCTGCCCGAACAATCCATAACATGTGCAGCAAACCCAGCCCGAGAACGCCATAAACCAGCCGATGCAATTTTTTCCAACGAGGCCCCAGGCGCCGCTGACTGTATCGATTGGACGTCAGCGCCAAGGCCAGTAAACCGATGAAACCCAAGCTGCCGACAATAATGTACGGACGCTTGCTCAACTCCACACCCAACTGCGACCAATCCAGGCCCAGGATGAACACCAGGTACGCGCTCACGTGCAGCACGACATAAGTGAAACACCACAACCCCAACTGCCGACGCACCGCGATCCATCCAGGCCAGCCACTGAGCTTTTGCAACGGCGTCATGCCCAAGGTGATCAATAGCAGCACCAGCGTGCCCAAACCCAATCGATCGACCAGCACTTTTCCCGGATCCGGCCCAAGGGCAGAACTCCAGGCTTGATAAAGCCAGAGCAACGGCCACACCGCCGCGACAGCGAACACAGCCGTTCGCCAAAGCGTAAAACGCATCAGTAGTTTTTCCTCAGGTCCATACCTGTATATAAAGAGGCGACCTGCCCTTCGTAGCCGTTGAACATTAGGGTCTCTCGCACATTGGGCTTGAATAGACCGCTCGGCAGCCGCCGCTCGCGCGCCTGGGTCCAGCGCGGATGATCCACACTCGGGTTAACGTTGGCATAAAAGCCGTACTCATCGGCGGCAATGCTCTGCCAGGTGGTTTTCGGCTGCTCGCTGACCAGACTGATGCGCACGATGGACTTCACACTTTTGAAGCCATACTTCCACGGTACGACGAGGCGCAATGGCGCGCCGTTCTGATTGGGCAACTCCCGCCCATACATCCCGACCGCAAGAATCGCCAGCGGATGCATGGCCTCGTCCAATCGAAGCCCTTCCACATAAGGCCAGTCGATCAACGCAAAGCCCGAGCGTTGCCCCGACATGCTCTTGGGATCCTGCAAGGTTTCAAAACGAATGTATTTGGCCTTGGAAGTGGGCTCGACCTGCGTCAGCAACGCCGATATCGGAAAACCGATCCAGGGGATGACCATTGACCAGGCCTCCACGCAACGCAGACGGTAGATACGCTCCTCCAACTGATAGGGCTTGATGAAGTCCTCCAACGCATAGCGCCCCGGCTTACCCACCTCCCCGTCCACCACCACGCTCCAGGGGGCGGTTTTCAGCGTGCCAGCATTCGCCGCAGGATCGCCCTTGTCGGCGCCGAACTCGTAGAAGTTGTTGTAGTGAGTCGCGTCGGTGTAAGGCGTGATTGCTTCATCTTCGACCTTGACCGCGCCCCATCGAGTCGCCGCCAGTTTTTGCGCCAGCCAGTCAGGCGCCGCACCCGGCTCGACGCCCGGGTAGCGTGCAAGATCGTCAGCACTCGCCCAGCCCGGCAGACTGCTGACCGCCATTGCTGTGGCAGCACCCGCCAACACGCGGCGACGAGAAAGATAGAGGGATTCAGGCGTGACGTCCGACTCGTGGCAGTCGGACGACTGAGGGAATTTGAATAACATGACAACTCCGCAGCATTGGAGGACTGATGCACCAATAGACTGCGGAGTATGGGGGAAATTACCTCATTCGGCTTTTTTGTGCCGACGAAGGTGTAACAAGTATTGCGCCGGCCCGGAGGCGGCGTAGGCGAGGAATACCAGCAGCAGAATACGCGGCGGATCACTGAACACCACCGCAAACACCAGCACCACGGCCAGGATCGCCACGAACGGTACGCGCCCTTTCAGGTCCAGCTCCTTGAAGCTGTTGTACTTGATGTTACTGACCATCAGCATGCCGGCCGCAGCCACCATCAGCGCAACCAGGAAGGACATCTTCGAACCTTGGATGCCGTAGTCGCTGAACGCCCAGACGATACCCGCAACCACACCCGCCGCCGCCGGGCTGGCGAGGCCGATGAAGTAGCGCTTGTCGGCGGTACCGACCTGAGTATTGAAACGCGCCAGACGCAAGGCCGCACCGGCGACATAAATGAAGGCGACCATCCAGCCGACCTTGCCCATGTCGCCCAATGCCCAGCCAAAAGCCAACAAGGCCGGCGCGACACCGAAGGCCACCATGTCTGACAAGGAGTCGTACTCGGCACCGAAGGCGCTCTGGGTATTGGTCATGCGCGCCACGCGGCCATCAAGCCCGTCGAGGACCATGGCGACAAAGATGGCGATTGCCGCGAAAGCAAAGTATTTGCTGGCGCCGGCAGCATCACCGGCACTCAAGGCGCTCTGTGCACTCATCGAGTTGATGATGGAGTAGAACCCTGCGAACAGGTTCGCAGTGGTGAACAGATTCGGCAGAAGATAGATACCACGATGCCGGACTTTTCGGCCTTCAGCGTCATGCCCTTCCTCGACGTGCTCATCGATGGGCAGCAGGCTTTCGGCGTCGGAAGCCTGGTTTGGCTCTTCGGGACGTTCGCTCATGGAGAGTACCTTGCAACGGTGTGGAAAGTTTGGACAGGTGTCTGCGACAACGGTTCGCGCCGCAAACGATGCAGCTTTATACCAGAACCAGTCAGCCAAACGAAAAAACGCGGCCTAAGCCGCGTTTTTCAGACAGGATCGTGACTTAGTTTTTGGCTTTGTCGACGATCTTGTTGGCACCGATCCACGGCATCATCGAACGCAGTTGCTCGCCGATGACTTCGATACCGTGCGCCGCGTTGTTGCGACGCTTGGCGGTCATCGATGGGTAGCCAGTAGCGCCTTCGCTGATGAACATCTTCGCGTATTCGCCGTCCTGGATGCGCTTCAGAGCGTTGCGCATGGCCTGGCGGGATTCAGCGTTGATGACTTCAGGGCCAGTCACGTACTCGCCGTATTCGGCGTTGTTGGAGATCGAGTAGTTCATGTTGGCGATACCGCCTTCGTACATGAGGTCAACGATCAGCTTCAGTTCGTGCAGGCACTCGAAGTAAGCCATTTCTGGCGCGTAGCCAGCTTCAACCAGGGTTTCGAAACCGGCTTTAACCAGTTCAACGGTACCGCCGCACAGAACGGCTTGTTCGCCGAACAGGTCGGTTTCAGTCTCGTCCTTGAAGGTGGTTTCGATGATGCCGGTACGACCGCCACCAACGCCAGCTGCGTAGGACAGCGCAACGTTCTTGGCATTGCCCGAGGCGTCCTGGTAGATAGCGATCAGGTCAGGGATACCGCCGCCCTTCACGAACTCGGAACGTACGGTGTGGCCTGGAGCCTTCGGCGCGATCATGATCACGTCGAGGTCAGCGCGCGGCACAACCTGGTTGTAGTGGATCGCGAAACCGTGGGAGAAGGCCAGGGTGGCGCCTTTCTTGATGTTCGGCTCGATTTCGTTCTTGTACAGGGAGGACTGGAACTCGTCCGGGGTCAGGATCATGACCAGGTCGGCAGCCGCGACAGCGGACGCAACGTCGGTCACTTTCAGGCCGTGAGCTTCAGCCTTGGCAACGGTGGCCGAGCCTTTACGCAGGCCAACGGTAACGTCAACGCCGGAGTCTTTCAGGTTGCACGCTTGAGCGTGGCCTTGGGAACCGTAACCGATGATGGCAACTTTCTTGCCCTGGATGATCGACAGGTCGCAGTCTTTATCGTAGAAAACTTTCATGAATTTCCCCTATATCAGGCCGTTCAGGCCGTTCGCTAATTTGGTTTAGATGCTGAGTACTTTGTCGCCGCGGGCAATGCCGGTCACGCCACTACGGACGGTTTCCAGAATCGATGCGGTGCCGATGGACTGAATGAAGCTGTCGAGCTTGTCGCTGGTACCGGTCAGTTGAACGGTATAAACGCTGGCGCTGACATCGACAATCTGTCCACGGTAAATATCGGTAGTGCGTTTGATCTCGGCGCGCTGGGCGCCGGTGGCCTTAACCTTGACCAGCATCAGTTCGCGTTCGATGTGAGCGCTCTCCGACAGGTCGACCAGCTTGACCACTTCGATCAGCTTGTTCAGGTTCTTGGTGATCTGCTCGATGATTTCATCATGACCCACGGTGGTCAGCGTCAGACGCGACAGAGTCGGGTCTTCGGTTGGCGCCACGGTCAGGCTTTCAATGTTGTAGTTGCGCTGCGAAAACAGCCCTACTACACGAGACAGAGCGCCGGGTTCGTTTTCCAGAAGCAAGGAAATAATGTGCCGCATGATTAAGTACGCTCCGTCTTGCTCAGCCACATATCGCGCATGGAGCCGTCTTTGATCTGCATCGGGTAGACGTGCTCGCTGGTGTCGACCGAAATATCGAGCACCACCAGGCGATCCTTCATGGCAAACGCTTCTTCCATCTTCGACTTCAAGTCTTTCGAGTCGGTGATGCGCATGCCGACGTGACCATAGGCCTCGGCCAGCTTGACGAAGTCAGGCAGCGACTCCATGTAAGAATGCGAGTGACGGCTGCCGTAGCTCATGTCCTGCCACTGGCGAACCATGCCCAGCACACCATTGTTCAGGATCACGATCTTGACCGGCAAACCGTACTGCAGGCAGGTCGACAGCTCCTGAATGTTCATCTGGATACTGCCTTCGCCGGTCACGCAGACAACGTCTGCATCCGGGAAGCTCAGGCTAATGCCCATGGCCGCCGGAAAACCGAAGCCCATGGTGCCCAGGCCGCCGGAGTTGATCCAACGGTTCGGTTTGTTGAACTTGTAGTACTGCGCGGCGAACATCTGGTGCTGGCCCACGTCGGACGCAACATACGCATCGCCCTTGGTCACTTCGCACAGGGTCTCGACCACGGTTTGCGGCTTGATGACGCTACCGTCGCCCTTGTCATAAGGGAACAGGCCACGGTCACCGCGCCACTCGTCGACTTGTTTCCACCAACTGGCAACCGCTTCCTTGTTCGGGGTCTCGCCGATTTCCTTGAGGATCGTGACCATTTCGGTCAGGACACTCTCCACCGGACCCACGATTGGCACGTCGGCCTTGATGGTCTTGGAGATCGATGCCGGGTCGATGTCGATGTGAATGATCTTGGCATTCGGGCAGAACTTCGCCGGGCCGTTGATCACACGGTCATCAAAACGCGCACCGACGGCGAGGATCACGTCGGCATGGTGCATGGTCAGGTTGGCGGTGTAGCTGCCGTGCATGCCGAGCATGCCGATGAACTGACGGTCAGTTCCCGGATAGGCGCCCAGGCCCATCAAGGTATTGGTCACTGGCAGGTTGAGCATTTGGGCCAGTTCGGTCAGCGGCGCGGAGCCACCACCGAGGATCACGCCGCCACCTGCGTACAACACAGGACGCTTGGCCGCCAGGAGCATTTCGGCTGCCTTGCGGATTTGCCCGGAGTGACCACGAACCGCTGGGCTGTAGGAACGCAGCTTGGCTTTTTTCGGGAAGATGTATTCGAACTTCTCGGCCGGGTTGGTCATGTCTTTCGGGATATCGACAACGACAGGACCAGGACGACCGGATTGCGCCAGGTAGAAGGCTTTCTTCATGACTTCCGGGATTTCCGACGCATGCTTGATCATGAAGCTGTGTTTCACGATCGGCCGGGAGATACCGATCATGTCGGTTTCCTGGAATGCATCGGTGCCGACCATGGTGCTGGGCACCTGACCGGAAATGATCACCATCGGAATGGAGTCCATGTAGGCCGTGGCGATACCGGTGATGGCGTTGGTTGCGCCCGGGCCGGAAGTCACCAGTACTACGCCGGCTTTACCGGTAGCACGGGCATAGCCGTCAGCCATATGGGTCGCAGCCTGCTCGTGACGAACCAGGATGTGAGTCACTTCCGGTTCTTTGAACAGGGCATCGTATACATGAAGGAGAGCACCACCCGGGTACCCGTAAATATATTTGACGCCTTCGTCACGCAAAAAGCGGACGAGCATCTCACCGCCAGATAAAAGCTCCACGTTGTTCACCTCTAAAACGCCAGAATACCGCCCACATCGGGGACGGGTCTTAATAGGTTTACTTCTCAGCAGAGCATGAGCGACGGTGGTCGCCGACTACGTCAGCACTGACTGAGCAAGTATTGGGAGCGTCCCAAGTGTTGCGGGACTTTCCCACCCAGCGCGAGGTAACGCGTTGCGGGTGTAACAGGTCGGCGCGGATATGCGCCTCATGATCTGCTGAGCGGGCCTGCTTCTGGCAGTCCCTCTACAGCGGACTTTGGATTCTTCTGTTTCGCCCTCTGCAAGTCAAGCTGTCAATGTGCCTAATTCGAACTAAGCACATGAGAACGCAAGAAAAAATCGCCAAACGCGAGGTCAGATCAGTTGGATTGCGCAGTTTTGGCAAGAAATTGGCATGCGAACGCAGCGCCAGCTGTCAGCAGAGGGGATTTTTGGGGAGACGAACGGTCACTGCCGGCCTGCACCGGCAGTGTTCGCATCAACGGGAGGCGCTGATGAGCAGGTCAAATTCTTTGAGCAGCACCTGCAGTTGACGATCCTTGCCGCCAAGGTTGCGACTGGCGAAGACCATTTCGGCCATCTCCTGAATCCCCGAGGCATTCGGCAGCGGCAGATCCTGCTCCAGAATCATCTTCATGCGGGGCAGGAAGATCCACTGCAGCCACTGCTCGAAGTCCAGGGTATCGACCGAGAACGGTTCGACACTGGACAAGGCCTCGGCGCTGGGCGAAACCTCGTCCCACCAGCCTTGGACACGCAATTCACGCTCGATCAACAGCAATTGATCGGCGATCTTCGGAAAACGGTCGTTCATCACAAGGTAACCTTGGCCTTCTGGCGGGCCTGGGCAGCACCAGCAGCATCACCCTGCTGCTCGCGAGCCTGGGCGATCAAACCCCACAGGCTCGCCTGCAGGTCAGGACGGCCGTTGGCCAGCGTCAGGCCACGACGGGCGAACTGCTCGGCCTGGGGCGCGTCGCCCTGAGCCATGCGCACTTGCGCCAGGCGGTAGAGCACCTGCGGTTCACGCGGGGCCACACGCTGGGCACGCTCAAGACTGGACGACGCCCCATTGAGGTCGCCGCCGGCCTGCTGCTGTTGTGCAGTCGTAAGCAACGCCAGGACCGGGCCATCCAGTTGCTCATCGGCGGACAACCCGCCACTTGCATTGCTGGCCGACGGGATGCCGCTTGGCGTCGACGGCATGCTGTAACTGGTGCTCGGGGTCAGTGGGCCGCTATCGACCGGACCCGGGGTAATCGGACCTGAGCTGATCGGACCCGGCGTGATCGGCTGGGTGCTGATCGGCGTCGACGTGGTCGCCCCTGCGCCAGGAATCATCACCACGACACCGCTATCGCCCTGGGGAATCGCCTGGGTCTGTGCCTGCGCGGGACGGGTCACCGTGGTTTTACGGAAGCCGCCATTGGCAGAGAGCCGCTCGCTGTTGGACACCGCGGTACCGGAGTCGACCACCGGAATCGAACCTTGCTGCACAGTGGAACAGCCGCTGAGCAACGCCAGGGCGGTCACCGTCATCGCTGGAATAAACCACTTGTTCACTTGAAACCCTCTTTGCTTAATTCATCCAGCCCTTGACCCAATCCATCACCGATTCGCCAGTGGCGGGCTCAGAGCCGCCGCAGGCGGTGCCGGGAGGCGGCTCGCTGCCGCGAATATACGGCATCTGCACCGCGCCCGGGCAACTCGCATCCGAGCCCTGCCCGGTCCGCGAATCGACCCAGGCCTGAACGATGTTGTCCGGCTGCGGCATATCCAGCGGCAACGGGTCGGCCTTGCGCATGAAACTGGTCCAGACCTGCAGCGCACCGGTGGCACCGGTGAACGGCGTCTTGCCATTGTCGTCACGCCCCAGCCACACCACCGCCAGCAGATCCTGGCTGAAGCCGGCGAACCAACTGTCCCGAGAATCGTTACTGGTACCGGTCTTGCCCGCCAGGGTCAGGGTCTTGGGCAGCACGTTATAAACCGAACTACCGGTGCCTTCACGCATAACCCGCTGCATGGCGCTCTGGATCAGATAGATGGACGCCGGGTCGAAACGCTGCTGAATCTGGAACGGATAACGCTTGAGCGGCTCACCTTCTGCAGTCAGCACGCTGCGAATCCCGCGCATCGGCGTATTGAAACCACCGTTGGCCAGGGTCTGGTACATGGTTGCCACTTCAATCGGGGTCAGCCCACCCGCACCCAGCAACATCGACGGGAACGCCGGGAACTCACGGGTGACACCCAGTCGACCGAGGGTCTTCAAGACGTTCGGCACACCCACTTCCAGACCCAGGCGCGCGGTCGAGAGGTTGTAGGAATGAGCCAGGCCCTGATACAGGAATACAGTGCCGTGGGAGCGGCGATCATAGTTCTGCGGCTTCCACACCTGCCCATCAGCGCCCTTCACCGAGAAGGCTTCGTCCGACAACCAGCTGGTCAAGGTGTACTGGCTCGGCTTCTCCAGTGCGGTCAGATACACCGCCGGCTTGATCAACGAGCCAATCGGCCGCACCGCATCCAGCGCCCGGTTGAACCCGGCAAAACCGGCCTGTCGGCTGCCAATCATCGCCTGGACTTCACCGGTTTCCGGATTGGTCACCACCATGGCCGCTTCAACTTCCTCGGAACCCTTGCGCCCGGCAAGACGCTTGAAGGTGTCGTTGACCGACGCCTCGGCCTTCATCTGCAGGATCGGATCGAAGCTGGTGAAGATCCGCAGCCCCTCTTCGGTCAAGTCTTCGTCGCGATAATCCTCGCGCAGTTGGCGCTTGACCAGATCAAGGAAGCCGGGGAACGAGCTGTCCGCCAGGCTGCCGCGCTTGGTCACGCCCAGTGGCATTTTCTTCGCCGCCGCGACCTGTTCGGCCGTGGCCACGCCTTGCTGCTCCAGCAGGTCGAGGACCAGGTTGCGCCGCTCAAGCGCGCGCTCCGGGTAGCGCCGCGGGTTGTAGTAGGACGGCCCCTTGACCATGCCCACCAGCAGCGCCACCTGATGCAGCTTGAGTTCGGACAATGGCTGGCTGAAGAAGAACTGGCTGGCGAGGCCGAAACCGTGCACCGCCCGCTGGCCATCCTGACCGACAAACACCTCGTTGAGGTAAGCCTCGAGGATTTCGCGCTTGTCGTAATGCAGCTCAAGCAGCAAGGCCATCATCGCTTCCGTCAGCTTGCGGCTGAGGCTGCGCTCGTTGGTCAGGTAGAAGTTCTTCACCAGTTGCTGGGTCAGGGTACTGCCGCCCTGGCGCATCTGTCCGGCCGAGGTGTTGACCCACACTGCCCGCGCAATCGATTTCGGTGATACGCCGAAGTGGCTGTAGAAATCGCGGTCTTCCACGGCCACCAGGGTTTCCAGGAGGAACGGTGGCACCTGATCGATCTTGATCAGGATCCGGTCCTCGAGGTTTTTCGGGTACAGGCCGCCGATCAGCAGGGGTTCAAGGCGTACCACCGAGAGCTTCGAGCCGTTGGTCGCCGTCAGCCCGGCTACGTAATCACCAGAGAAGCGCACGCGCACCGGTTGCGCCTGCTCCATGCCTTCATAGAACTGGAAGCCGCGGGTGTTCAAGTCGACGGTATTACCGTTGACCGAAGCCGCGCCAGGACCATTGGCCACGCTTTCACGGCGATAGCCCAGGGCATCGAGCTCGGTGAGAAAGTCGTCCTTGCTCAGCTTCTGTCCGACGAACAGTTCCAGCGGGCGGGCGTAAACCTTGGCCGGGATGGTCCAGCGCTTGCCGGAGAACTTCTCCTGCACCACGGCATCGAGATAAACGGCAAAGCCTGCCAGCACCACGAGGCCGACCAAACCGAGCTTCAGAGCCCAGCCTAGCCAAGGCCGCAGGCCATTGGAGGGACGTTTTTTTGCAGTACGGGGAGATCGGGTACGAGTCATGGCGGCGGATTATACGCACTTTATTCCTGATCAACATGAGCCCGGCGAGGTTTGCGTTGGCCCCGCATGCGGCCATAATGGCGCCCTTGAATTTTTCCAGACTCTGAAGGATCGCCCGTGAGCCAATCCCTGATCGCTGCCCTGCAAAACCCGGCCCTATACCCTCATCCGGTAGAGGGATTCCAGGTCATCGAGACGCACATCTCCTGGGTGCTGCTCACCGGCCCCTATGCTTATAAAGTGAAGAAGCCGGTGAATTTCGGCTTCCTCGACTTCACCGCCCTCGACGCCCGCGAGCATTTCTGTGGCGAAGAGTTGCGCCTCAACCAGCGCCTGACCCAGGACCTGTACCTGGAAGTGCTGCCGATCACCGGCAGTGTCGAGGCGCCACAACTCGGCGGCAACGGTCCGGTGCTCGACTATGCCCTGAAAATGCGCCAGTTCCCTCAGAGCCAGTTGCTCAGCACCTTGCAAGCCAACGGCGAATTGACCACCGCACACATCGATGCGATGGCCGAGCAAATCGCCCGCTTCCACCTCGAGGCGCCTCGTGTTCCCGCCGAACACGAAGCGGGAACCCCGGACAGCGTCATGGCGCCAGTGCGGCAAAATTTCGAACAGATTCGTCCATTCCTCAACGACAAGACCGATCTGCTGCAACTCGACGCCCTGCAAGCCTGGGCAGAAAGCAGCTTCGAGCGCCTGAAGCCGTTGCTGGCCCAGCGCAAGGCGGAAGGCTTCATTCGCGAATGCCACGGTGACATCCACTTGGGCAACGCCACCCTGATCGATGGCAACGTGGTGATTTTCGACTGCATCGAGTTCAACGAGCCGTTTCGCTTCACCGATGTCTACGCCGACACCGGCTTCCTCGCCATGGACCTGGAAGACCGAGGCCTGAAGAGCCTCGCTCGACGCTTCATGAGCCAGTACCTGGAACTGACCGGCGACTACCAGGGCCTGGAACTGCTGAATTTCTATAAAGCCTACCGTGCCCTGGTACGTGCCAAAGTCAGCCTGTTCAGCATGCCGGCGGAAGCCAGTGCCGTGCAGCGCGCCACTACCCTGCGCCAGTACCGCAACTACGCCAACCTGGCGGAAAGCTACAGCACCATTCCGTCGCGCTTCATGGCGATTACCCACGGTGTCTCTGCCGTTGGCAAAAGCCACGTCGCCATGCGCCTGGTTGAAGCCCTGGGTGCCATTCGCCTGCGCTCCGATGTCGAACGCAAGCGTTTGTTCGGCGTACAGCAAGTCGCCAACGAGCCACACGCTGGCATCTACAGTGCAGACGCCAGCGCCGCTACCTATGCGCACCTGCATGAAATCGCCGGGGTCATCCTGCACGCCGGTTTCCCGGTAGTGATCGATGCGACTTACCTGAAACGCGATCAACGCGACAGCGCTGCGCAAATCGCCGAGGCCAAGGGCGCGCCATTCCTGATCCTCGATTGCAATGCGCCGCAAGCGGTGATCGAGAGCTGGCTGGCCCAGCGCCGGGCCGAGCAGAACGATCCATCCGATGCCACGCTGGCCGTGATTGCCGACCAACAAGCCAACCGCGAGGCCCTGACGCCAGCAGAGATTCTCTGCAGCAAGCGCGTACAGACCAATGAAAGCGGAACCCTGGACACCGTCGTGGCGCAGATTCGCCAGCGCCTGCCGGGGCTGTAAGTTCGAGGAGCGGCGTGAGGTCGCGACAGACCTCACGCCCACCAGACAGTGGCACTATACTGGCGTCATAAAATCAACGGATGACGCCCCATGAGCCAGCCCAAACTGCTCGATACCCCCCTCTACGCCCTGCTGCACAAAGACGATATCGATGGATTTAACCGCGAACGTCCACCGCAAGGCCCCATCGACATGGTCGGCGGTGACTTCCGCGGCCTTGATCTACGCACATTGAACGCCGAAGGCATCGACTTTCGCGACGCCTACTTCCGCTCTGCCGATCTGCGCGGCATCGATTTTCGCGGCGCATCCCTTGAGGGCGCCAGCCTGGCTCATGCGCAAATCTCCGGTGCGTTTTTCCCGGCAGAACTTTCAGCCGACGAGATTCTCATGTCGATGAATTTCGGCACCCGCCTGCGCTACCGCACCCGCTAACCCCTTCCCCAAGCAGCGTCCGGCGCCACCCTAGTCGCCGGACCCATTGCATCTCACCGACGTCCTGCGCAGCACCATCTGGCACATCGCCTTAGAAGCATTTGCGTTCGATTCGCCCAAAGAACCACGCTTTTCCTGCTGACCGCTACACTCCTCAAAGGTCCGCCCCAACGCACTCTTCGCCCGTCGCAAGGAGGCTTGATGAATGACGAACTGCAACATCTGAAAAACCTTGGCAAGACATCTGCGCAATGGCTGCATGCCGTCGGCATTCACAGCGCCTCGGATTTGCGCCGTCTGGGGGCGGTGGATGCTTACAGGGCAGTACGCACGCGCGGATTTCGCGCGTCGAAGGTGCTGCTGTACGCCATTGAGGGTGCATTGATGGACGTGCACTGGAATGACATACCGGCCGAGCGCAAGGATGCCTTGAACAAACAACTTGAGGCTATTTCAGCGCGCCACAAGAACTGATCAAGGCTGCGGTTAATCGGGGCTTCCAGCGGTGATTCAAACAAACGTTTGGCGAAATCAAAAGAATTTTGAAAAGACTCGTTGACATGGAAATGAGAATCGTTATGATTATCACAACTGGTCGCGAGATCAGTCGATCTTCTGAAAGGCCCTTGGTTCGGACTCTCAGATTATCTCCTCATCAGGCTAATCACGGTTATTTGACCCGGCTCTTGCCGGGTCTTTTTTTGCCTGAAATTTGATCTGTACACTGATATCACTGGCGCATTTGCGCGCAATAGTCGGGGGCTGGCCGGGCAGCCGTGTACCACGCGTAATCCGCCGAACCAGAGTCGAGTACGTCGCCCTTCTGCGCCAGGATCAGCACCAGCGGCGCCTGTGCCCCGAGGTCCTGTACATGCAGAGGCACGCCAATATCCAGGCGAGCGTGATAGGCCCCGGCCAACAGCATCGCCGGGGCGGGTGCTGCCAGCAAGCGCTCGGCCATATGCCGATCACGCTGCTGCTGTACAGCGAGCATCGGGGCCATCTGGCTTTCGGGCAACATTGCGCAGTGCGACTGGCGAATTTGCGTCAATAACCTCTCGCTGACGGCGGGCGCAGTCGATCGCTCCCCCTCCATAACTGGCGGCTGACGGTAGATTTGTCCGATCTGGACCCTGGTCAGGTTGGCTGCCAGCAACGGATAAGGTTGCGTCAGGGCGTAGCGAATAATCGGTCCATAGAGGCTCCAGTCCCACCCTGACTGCCAGGCCAGCGCCTGCGGCAAGTCCTCCGGCCATTGCCGAGTGTCCGTTGCGTGCACGCCATCGACAGCGGCCTGTTGATCTTCAGTGAGCATTTCCAGCAGCAGGCTGCCTTGCGACCGTCGTTCAGCCAACGCCTGCAACAACCACAGTTGCACTTGATGATGCTCGGGATTGTCATGTTGCTCACCGACGATCACCCGGGGTGCGCCCGCCAGACGCTCGAGCAGTTCGTGCGCGCTCATTACCTGACCGCTGCGCAAATCGACAATCTCGCCGCCAGGCTGGTTCTCGACAGGCGCTATCACGCTTTGGCAAGCGGACAGCAGCAAACCCACGACAAATACGAATGCACGCATAAAATCACCTCAACGAGCAATGATCAGCGGATGCCCACGCTCCGGGTGCGCCTGCACCAACACATCCAGCCCGAACACCGCCTTGAGCGATTCGGGACGCAGCACTTGCTGCGGTGTATCCAGTGCATGGGGACGTCCGTTATCCAGGAGCAGAATGCGATCACAGTAGCGCGCCGCCAGATTCAGATCGTGCAGAATCACGAGCACGGCAGCACCGTGATCGGCAAAGGCACGCACCGCTTGCAGGGTCGTGTGCTGGTGTAGCGGGTCGAGCATTGAGGTCGGTTCATCCAGCAGTAACGTCTGCCCTGCCTCTCCAGGCCAAAGCTGCGCCAGCACTCGCGCCAGGTGCACCCGCTGACGCTCACCGCCCGACAACGCGGTGTAGCGGCGCCCCGTCAGATGCCCGACATCGGCAGCGTGCAAAGCCGCTGCAATGACTTCTTCATCCCTCTGGCGCCCGGTTTGGTGTGGCAAACGGCCCATGCCGACGACTTCTTCGACGCTGAAGGCGAAGTCCAGGGTCGAGGTCTGCGGCAGCACGGCCAGGCGCTGAGCCCGATGCGCCCCTTCCCACTCACCAATCTGCCGCTGATCCAGCAGGACCTTTCCCTGGTCGGCACGCAACTCGCCGCACAACGCGCCGAGCAAAGTACTTTTGCCGGCACCATTGGGCCCAAGCACCCCCAGGACCTCGCCTGGGCGTAATTCCAGGTTGAGATCGGCCAGGACAATCTTGCGCCCACGGCTGATCTGCAGATTTTCTACCCGAAGCATCAGGCGCGACCTCTGAGTAGTAAAAACAGAAAGAACGGTGCGCCGATAAAGGCGGTGACGATACCGATCGGCAACTCGGCCGGGGCCAGCGCCAAACGTGCCAGCAAATCGGCGAACAGCAGCAGACTGCCGCCAGCAAGAATCGAGGCTGGCAACAGCACCCGATGATCAGGCCCGGCCAGCAGGCGCACCAAGTGCGGCACCACCAACCCGACAAAACCGATCATCCCCGCCGCCGCAACGGCTGCCCCCACTCCCAGCGCCGTGCAGAACACGAGCTCACGCTTGAGCCGCTCGACGTTAATGCCCAAGTGGCTAGCCTCCGACTCGCCGAGCAACAGGGCGTTCAGCGCCTTCGCTCGACGCGGCAACCACAACGCCACCCCGGCAGTCACCAGCAGCAACGGCCACAGGCGCTCATAACTGGCGCCGTTCAGACTGCCGAGATTCCAGAAGGTCAAGGTGCGTAACGTGGCATCGTCCGCCAGGTACGTAAACAAACCCACCGCAGAGCCGGCCAGGGCCGTCAGGGCGATGCCTGCAAGCAACATCGTTGCAACGTTGGTCTGGCCGTTGCGCCGCCCCAATCGATAGACCAGCGCCGTCACTGCCAGGCCACCAAGGAAAGCACAGATCGACAGTAGATAGGGGCCGAGCGCCTCAGGCAGGCCACCCAACAACGAGCCACCGACAATCGCAATGGCTGCACCCAAGGCGGCGCCACTGGATACACCCACCAGACCGGGATCCGCCAGCGGGTTACGAAACAGCCCCTGCATGGCCACGCCGGAAAGCGCCAACACACCGCCGACCGCCAGCCCGAGCAAGGTGCGCGGCAGGCGAATCTGGCCAAGGATCAATTCCGCCTGCTCCAGGCCTTGAGCGGCAATCGGCAGACCCACCAGGCGCAAGGCCGCGCGCATCGTGTCCATCAGCGGTAGGCTGACCGGGCCGAGAGCCAGCGATAACCAGATCGCCAGCAACCACAGCAGGCTGAGCCCGATAAACAGCGAACGTGGTTTCACCAGAGTGGTCATTGAGTGGCGGCGGCCTTGACGGGCTCAGCCGGATAGAAGCCTGCAGACAGCTTGACCAGGCTCTGCGGCAGTCGCGGTCCAAGTCCACCAACCAACAATGTCGGATCCAGCTCCAGCACCCGCCCTGCCTTGGCCGCTGGCGTCGAGGCGAGGATCGGATTCTGTTTGAACAACGCCGCGCGCGCGGCATCGCCGGTCAGCGCCCGGTCGGAAAACACCAGCACATCCGGCGCCAAACCGGCCAGGGATTCGACGGAGAACGGCTTGTAGCCGCTATGGGTTGCCAGGTTATGACCACCCGCCTGCTGCAGTAGCCAATCGGCAGCGGTGTCCTTGCCAGCAATCAATGGCTTACCCCCGGCGTGACCCAGCAATAGCAGGACACCTGGGGCTTTCTGACGAGCCTGAGCCTGACTGACCCAGGCCTTGCGCTCCTCGAGTTGCTGTTGATAACGCTGGAACAGGGTCATGGCCTGCGCCTCGTTACCGAGCAAACGGCCCAAGTGCTTCAGGGTGTTTTCCAGGGTTGGCAGGTCCGCTTGCGCCGAGAACAACTCGACCTGAACTCCTGCGGTACGAATCTGCGATACCACGGGCGGCGGGCCCATTTCTTCGGTGCCGATCAGAATTTGCGGGCGCAAACTCAATACGCCTTCAGCCGAGAGTTGTCGTTGATAACCAATGCTCGGCAAGGCCTTAATCGATTCAGGGTGCTGGCTCGTAGTATCGACGCCCACCAGTTTAGATTCGCCGCCCAAGGCGCTGACCCATTCCGACAGCGCGCCCCCGGCACTGACCCAGCGTTGCGGCAATTCGGCGGCTGCGGCCACATGATTGACCAGAAGTCCGACACAGAGCGCAATAGCGCTGGTACTCAGGCGCATAACAGGGTTTCCTTTAAGGAGATTTCCCACACAATGACCGGCGTCGTTTGTACGCCCGGGCGAATCCGGCATTTGATAATTGTTAGCATTTGAACGTCAAGCACAGACACATTTGCTAACCAGCGCACTCGCCATTGGCCCACGCCTTCGGCACTTGAGGATAGACATGAAGTTTCTTTGCAGCAGCGCGGAACTGGCTGATACCAGCAGTCGCGGCTTTAAGATTGGCGAGAAGAACGTCTTCGCCGTGCGCCGTGAAGGACAGATCTACGCCTATGAAAACCGTTGTCCGCATCGCGGCATCAGCCTGGAGTGGCACCCGGACCAGTTCCTCGACGCCAGCGCCAGTCTGATCCAGTGCGCCAGCCACGGCGCACTGTTCCTGATCGAAAGCGGTGAATGCGTCGCGGGGCCTTGCGCTGGCCAATCACTTACGGCCCTGAAGTGCCGCGAAGACGCCGCCGGCATCTGGGTCCAACCCTAGACGTCGAGCAGCACCTGCAGGCGCCGGTCGACGCGAACCTCTTCGGCATTCAGGCTCACCCCGTACGCCAGCACTTCAACCCCTGCCGCCTTGGCCTCGCGCAGGGCTGCCGCATAACCCGGATCGATTTCCACGGCCGGTCGCACCGCCTCGATGCCAGTCAGGTTGACGCAATACAGTTGCACCGCGCGCACCCCGCTGCGGGCCAGGCAAGCCAATTCGCGCAGGTGCTTGGCCCCACGCTGAGTCACCGCATCCGGAAACGCTGCAATCGCTACGCCATCGAAGCCCAGTGTGACGCTTTTGACTTCAACGAACGCCGGCCCCTGCGGATAGTCGAGGCGAAAATCGATGCGACTGTTTTCCTGGCCGTAGGGCACTTCACGCTTGAGCCCGGTAAAGCCATCAAGTTCGCTGATCACCCCGGCCCTCAGGGCTTCCTCGATCAGGGTGTTGGCCCGTGCAGTATTGACGCAGGCCAGTCGCCCTTGCGGGGTTTCGCTGATTTCCCAGGTCCCGGGCAACTTGCGCTTGGGGTCGTTGGAGCGGCTGAACCAGACCTGCCCGCCCTCGACCATGCAATTGAACATCGAGCCGGTATTGGGGCAGTGAATGGTCATCATCTCGCCGCCAACGGTTTCGATATCGGCGAGAAAACGCTTGTAACGTCGGATCAACCGACCTTCTTCCAAGGGGGGATCGAAGCGCATCAGCCTTGCCAACTCCGCAGACCACGGGCAATCCGTTCCACCGCTTCGCGCAAGCGCGGCAGGCTCTGGGTATAGGCGAAGCGCACATGGTGTCCGGCCTGATACCGACCAAAATCCAGGCCCGGGGTGAAGGCAATGTGTTCGGTTTCCAGAAAGTGCCGGCAAAAGGCAAAAGCGTCGCCGCCAAAGGCACTGATGTCCGCATACAGGTAGAACGCGCCCTCCGGCTCCACGGCAATGCCAAAGCCCAGTTCGCGCAAGGCCGGCAGCAGGAAATCGCGACGCCGGCCGAATTCGGCGCGCCGCTCTTCCAGGATGCTCAGGGTCGCCGGCTCAAAGCAGGCCAATGCGGCCTGCTGGGCCATGCTCGGCGCGCTGATGTAGAGGTTCTGCGCCAGCTTCTCCAGTTCGCTGACCGCACCTTGCGGCGCCACCAGCCAACCAAGGCGCCAGCCGGTCATGCCGAAATACTTGGAAAAACTATTCAGGACAAAAGCACTGTCGTCGACTTCCAGCACGCTGGCCGCATCGGTGCCGTAGGTCAGGCCATGATAGATCTCGTCCACCACCAGATGGCCGTTACGGCCCTTGATCGCCGTGGACAGGCCGGCCAGTTCATCCCGGGTGAGGATGGTTCCGGTCGGGTTGGCTGGCGACGCCACCAGTGCGCCGACACTGTCGTGATCCCAGTAGCGCTCCACCAGGTCCGGAGTCAGTTGGTAACGCACGTCCGGACCGACCGGCACCAGTTGCGCCGCGCCTTCTACCAGCCGCAGGAAATGCCGATTGCACGGATAGCCCGGGTCAGCCAGCAGCCAGTGCTTGCCCGGATCCACCAGCAAGGCGCTGGCCAGCAACAGCGCGCCTGAGCCACCAGGGGTGATGAGAATGCGCTGCGGATCGATGTTCAGGCCGTAGCGCTGCTGGTAGAACCCGGAAATTGCTTCACGCAGCTCGGGAATGCCACGCGCCGCGGTGTAACGGGTTTTCCCCGCCGCGAGGGCGGCCTGACCGGCCTTGATGATCGGCTCGGCGGTGGTGAAGTCCGGCTCGCCGATTTCCAGGTGAATCACGTCGTGGCCGGCCGCCTGCAGCTCATTGGCGCGCGCCAGCAAAGCCATGACATGGAAAGGTTCGATAGCGCGGCTGCGCGCACTGTAGGGCTGAGCCATTAGCCTTCCTTCAACGGGGTAAAAGAAACGATTCTACCCAAGCACAGGAACGAGCGAGAACCTATTGCGGTCACAACACCAAGGTTCAGCGTCATGGAGCCCAAACGCAAGGCGCAGGATTGACTAAAATCATTATTTGATCAGGTCTCCAGAACCACCAGACCAGGCTTTGCAACCCTTTGCAAGGCTTGTGGACCGCAGCCTCGACATGAGGGAGTAGCGCGGCCGGATTTGATCTGGTAAGTTCGCCCGCTTGCAGTCGCAGGGCCGGCAGGTGTCGGTGATGGAGCAATCCTGCGCAATGGATTACAAGAGTAGAGGCGGTCCATTTCATGCCCACCCAAGCAAAGCAACAGCAGAATCAGGTAATCAGCGGCTTCGAACCTTACGTGCCGAAGGCTGGTGAAGAGTACATGGGCGCACCGATGCGCGCGCACTTCACCAAGATCCTGAACAAGTGGAAACAGGACTTGATGCAGGAAGTCGACCGTACCGTTGACCACATGAAAGATGAGGCAGCCAACTTCCCCGACCCGGCCGACCGTGCCAGCCAGGAAGAAGAATTCGCCCTTGAGCTGCGCGCCCGCGATCGCGAGCGCAAGTTGATCAAGAAGATCGACAAGACGCTGGAGCTGATCCAGAACGAAGAGTACGGCTGGTGCGAGTCCTGCGGCATCGAGATCGGCGTCAAGCGCCTCGAAGCCCGCCCAACTGCCGATCTGTGCATCGACTGCAAGACCCTGGCTGAAATCAAGGAAAAACAGGTCGGCAAGTAATTCTCGACTTGAATGAAGAACGGAGCGTGCGAACGCTCCGTTTTTGTTTCTGCCGTCCTGCAAACCCCGAAAAGTAGCTTCGCCGCCATGACCGCCAAAACCTCCCCCGCCTACATCGGACGCTTCGCCCCAACGCCCAGCGGCCATCTGCATTTCGGATCGCTGGTCGCGGCGCTGGCCTCCTACCTGGATGCTCGCTCGGTCGGCGGGCGCTGGCTGCTGCGCATGGAGGACCTCGATCCGCCGCGCGAAGAGCCTGGTGCGCAGGCGGCGATCCTCAAGGCCCTGGAAAGTTACGGCTTCGAGTGGGACGGTGAAATGATTCGCCAGAGCGATCGCCACGAGGCCTACGCCCAAGTCCTCGGTCGACTGTTCAACCTCGGACTGGCCTACGCCTGCACCTGCTCGCGCAAGCAACTGGAGCCCTACCACGGGATTTACCCGGGCTTGTGCCGCAACGCAGGGCATGCCTGCGAAGACGCGGCGATCCGCTTGCGCGTCCCGGAGCTGGAATACCATTTCATCGACCGCGTGCAGGGCGAATACCGCCAGCACCTGGCCCGTGAAGTGGGTGATTTTGTGATTCGCCGCCGCGACGGTCTCTATGCCTATCAACTGGCGGTGGTGCTCGACGATGCCTGGCAAGGCATCACCGACATCGTCCGTGGCGCCGACCTGCTCGACTCCACGCCCCGCCAGTTGTACCTGCAGGAGTTGCTCGGCTTGTCACAACCGCGTTACCTGCATCTGCCCCTGATCACCCAGCCGGATGGCAACAAACTGGGTAAATCCTATCGCTCACCGCCGTTGACCGAAGATCAGGCTACGCCTTTGTTACTCCGCGCCTTGCGCGCCCTGGGGCAGAAACCCGGCGTGGAACTAGCGGATGCCGCACCCGCCGAACTGCTCAAGTGGGGCACTGCCCATTGGGACGCCGGACTGATTCCTCGCACTCTGACCCTGCCCGAAGCGCAATTACGCTGACTAAGCTTGCAGGTTGGCGCCCATCCGTTACCATCGCCGCACGTTTTCGGGCACGCACACAATAAAGAGAGGCCGGGATGTACATCTATCGCTTGGTCCTGCTGCTGGTAGTGGGGATCTATCTATTCTCCCCCGCCATCATGGACTGGTGGATCGACGCCACTGGCGCCTGGTATCGCCCGTATCTGCTGTGGCTGATCCTGATCGTCGTGACCTTCATCCTGCAGAGCCAAAAAGATGCCGATGAGCTTTAGCCTGACCCAGATGATCCTGATCAGCGCCGCGTACCTGGCGGTGCTGTTCGGCGTCGCCTGGATCAGTGAACGCGGAATGATCCCGCGGGCGATCATTCGCCACCCGCTGACCTACACCCTGTCCCTGGGTGTCTACGCCAGCGCCTGGGCGTTCTACGGCACGGTCGGCCTGGCCTATCAATATGGCTACGGCTTTCTCTCCAGCTACCTCGGAGTGTCCGGCGCCTTCCTGCTCGCGCCGGTGCTGTTGTATCCGATCCTGAAGATCACCCGGACCTACCAGCTTTCATCTCTGGCCGACCTGTTTGCCTTTCGCTTTCGCAGCACCTGGGCCGGCGCACTGACCACCATCTTCATGCTGATCGGCGTCTTGCCGCTGCTGGCGCTGCAGATCCAGGCCGTGGCCGATTCGATCGGCATCCTGACCCGCGAACCGGTCCAGCATCGGGTGGCCCTGAGCTTCTGCGCGCTGATCACCCTGTTCACGATTTTCTTTGGCTCGCGGCACATTGCGACCCGGGAAAAACACGAAGGGCTGGTGTTCGCCATTGCCTTTGAATCGGTGATCAAGCTGATCGCCATCGGCGGCGTCGGCCTGTATGCCCTGTATGGCGTGTTCGACGGCCCGCAACAGCTGGAACTCTGGCTGCTGCAGAACCAGACCGCCCTCGCCGCCCTGCACACGCCACTGCAGGAAGGTCCATGGCGCACCTTGTTGCTGGTGTTCTTCGCCTCGGCCATCGTGATGCCGCACATGTATCACATGACCTTCACCGAAAACCTCAATCCGCGCTCCCTCGTCAGTGCAAGCTGGGGCCTGCCGCTGTTCCTTCTGCTAATGAGTCTGGCGGTTCCGCTGATTCTCTGGGCCGGTCTGAAACTGGGCGCCAGCACCAACCCCGAATACTTCACCCTCGGCATCGGCATTGCCGCCAACAGTAAGGCCCTGGCCTTGCTGGCCTACATCGGCGGCTTGTCTGCGGCCAGCGGCCTGATCATCGTCACCACCCTGGCGCTGTCCGGAATGGCCTTGAACCATCTGGTCCTGCCGCTGTACCAACCACCCGCCGAAGGCAACATCTACCGCTGGCTGAAATGGACCCGTCGAGCGCTGATCGTCGCGATCATCATGGCTGGCTACGGCTTCTACCTGATGCTCGGCGCCGAACAGGACCTGGCCAACCTCGGCATCGTCGCCTTTGTCGCGACCCTGCAATTCCTGCCGGGTGTGCTGTCCGTGTTGTATTGGCCGACAGCTAACCGCCGCGGCTTCATTGCGGGCTTGCTGGCGGGGATCCTGGTCTGGCTGGTGACCATGCTGTTGCCGCTGGTGGGCAATCTGCAAGGCTTCTATATTCCGCTGCTGAACATGATCTACGTGCTCGACGACACCAGTTGGCACATGGCGGCCATCGCCTCGCTGGCGGCCAACGTGCTGATGTTCACCCTGATCTCGCTGTTCACCAACGCCAGCAGTGAAGAAGCCAGCGCGGCCGAGGCGTGCGCGGTGGATAACGTGCGCCGTCCGCAACGACGCGAACTGCATGCCGCCTCGCCTCAGGAGTTCGCCACACAGCTGGCAAAACCACTGGGCGCAAAGGCGGCGCAAAAAGAAGTAGAGCAGGCACTGCGCGATCTCTACCTGCCGTTCGATGAGCGCCGTCCTTACGCCTTGCGCCGCCTGCGTGACCGGATCGAAGCCAACCTCTCCGGCCTGATGGGCCCCAGTGTCGCGCAGGACATGGTCGAAACCTTCCTGCCGTACAAGGCCGGCGGCGAAAACTACGTCACTGAAGACATTCACTTCATCGAAAGCCGTCTCGAGGACTATCACTCGCGCCTGACCGGCCTGGCCGCTGAACTCGACGCCCTGCGCCGATACCACCGCCAGACCCTGCAGGAACTGCCGATGGGTGTCTGTTCCCTGGCCAAGGATCAGGAGATCCTGATGTGGAACAAAGCCATGGAGGAACTGACCGGTATCGCCGCACAGCGAGTGGTCGGCTCGCGCCTGAGCACTCTGGGCGAGCCATGGAAGGAATTACTGCAAGGCTTCATTAATCTGCCCGATGAACACTTGCACAAACAGCACCTGACCCTCGAAGGCCAGACCCGCTGGCTCAACCTGCACAAGGCAGCCATTGACGAACCGCTGGCCCCGGGCAATAGCGGCCTGGTCCTGCTGGTGGAAGACCTGACCGAAACCCAGATGCTCGAAGACAAGCTGGTGCACTCCGAACGCTTGGCGAGTATTGGGCGCCTGGCCGCCGGGGTGGCTCACGAAATTGGCAACCCGATTACCGGCATCGCCTGTCTGGCGCAAAACCTGCGCGAAGAGCGCGAGGACGACGGCGAGCTGACCGAAATCAGCGGGCAGATTCTTGAGCAGACCAAACGCGTGTCACGCATCGTGCAATCGTTGATGAGTTTCGCCCACGCGGGCAGCCACCAGCACAACGACGAACCGGTGTGCCTGGCTGAGGTAGCCCAGGACGCGATTGGCCTGCTGGCCCTGAATCGACGCAATTTCGAAGTGCAATTCTATAACCTGTGCGATCCCGAGCATTGGGTCGATGGCGACCCACAGCGTCTGGCCCAAGTGCTGATCAACCTGCTGTCCAACGCCCGCGACGCATCGCCAGCCGGCAGTGCGGTACGGGTAAAAAGCGAAGCCAGCGAACACACGATCGATCTGATCGTCGAAGACGAAGGCAGCGGCATCCCCTCGAGCATCATGGACCGATTGTTCGAACCCTTCTTCACCACCAAGGATCCTGGCGAAGGCACCGGTCTGGGCCTTGCACTGGTCTATTCCATCGTTGAAGAGCATTATGGACAAATCACCATCGACAGCCCGGCTGACATTCAAAGCCAACGCGGCACCCGTATCCGGGTGACCTTACCGCGTCATGTCGAAGCGACGTCCGCTGTGAACTGAGACCGTCGAGAGAATTGAATCAATGCCGCACATTTTGATCGTCGAAGACGAAACCATTATCCGCTCCGCCTTGCGCCGCCTGCTGGAACGCAACCAGTACCAGGTCAGCGAAGCCGGTTCAGTGCAGGAAGCACAAGAACGCTTCAGCATTCCAACGTTCGACCTGATTGTCAGTGACCTGCGCCTGCCCGGCGCACCGGGAACCGAACTGATCAAGCTGAGCCAGGGCACGCCGGTGCTGATCATGACCAGCTATGCCAGCCTGCGCTCGGCGGTCGACTCGATGAAAATGGGCGCGGTGGACTACATCGCCAAACCCTTTGACCACGACGAAATGCTCCAGGCCGTTGCGCGAATCCTGCGCGACCGACAAACGGCGCAAAGCGTGGCCAGCGAACGTCCCGCCGGCAAGGCGAGCAATGGCAGTGACAAACCAGGGGTCGATAACAGCAATGGCGAAATCGGCATCATCGGCTCTTGCCCGCCGATGCAGGACCTGTACGGCAAAATTCGTAAAGTCGCGCCCACCGACTCCAATGTGCTGGTGCAGGGCGAGTCCGGCACCGGTAAAGAGCTGGTAGCCCGCGCGCTGCATAATCTGTCGCGACGCGCCAAGGCGCCGATGATTTCGGTGAACTGTGCGGCGATCCCGGAAAGTCTGATCGAGTCGGAGCTGTTCGGCCACGAAAAAGGCGCATTTACCGGCGCCAGTGCTGGCCGCGCCGGACTGGTGGAAGCGGCGGATGGAGGCACGCTGTTCCTTGACGAAATTGGCGAGCTGCCACTCGAGGCCCAGGCCCGACTGCTGCGCGTACTCCAGGAAGGCGAAATCCGTCGCGTGGGTTCGGTGCAGTCGCAAAAGGTCGACGTGCGCCTGATCGCTGCGACCCACCGTGACTTGAAGAGCCTGGCAAAAATCGGCCAGTTCCGTGAAGACTTGTATTATCGCCTGCACGTGATCGCCCTCAAGCTTCCAGCCTTGCGTGAGCGCGGCACGGACGTCAACGAGATCGCCAACGCCTTCCTCGCTCGTCAGAGCGCACGAATCAATCGCACCGACCTGAAGTTCGCCCCCGATGCCGAGCAGGCAATCCGTCACTACAGTTGGCCGGGTAACGTGCGCGAACTGGAAAACGCCGTCGAGCGTGCCGTAATTCTCTCCGAGAGCCCGGAAATTTCCGCCGACCTGCTGGGTATCGACATCGAACTCAGTGACCTGGAAGAAGACGAATTCATCGGCCTGGCCCCGCAACAGGGCAGCACCAGCAATGCCAGCCACGAACCGACCGAAGACCTTTCCCTGGAAGACTACTTCCAGCATTTCGTCCTCGAACATCAGGATCACATGACCGAAACCGAGCTTGCCCGCAAGCTGGGCGTCAGTCGCAAGTGCCTATGGGAACGCCGTCAGCGCCTGGGCATTCCTCGGCGAAAGACCGGGGTTACGAGCGAAAGCTGAACGTTACCTGCCAAATGTGTGGGTAACAGCTGAAATGGTGAAAAAACTGTTACCGCAGTTTTTTCCGTAACAAAAGCCGGGGTTTACGGTAACGAAACCCCGGCTTTTTTTTGCCCTAAAAAAGCCACCCACCCCGCCTAACCCCCTGTTTTACTGGGGATCGAAAAAGTTGGCACGGCTTCTGCTATATGTTTGGTACAAGAACAATAACAAGCAACGTACAAGACAATAAAAATAAGACGAATCGACTCACGCACAATAAAAACAAGACGGCGAGAGGCGCAGCTAACTGATTCTTTTGGAGAAGCGTTGTATTTGGGGCTTGCCCCGCGACCAGGCCGAGAACAACAAAAACTGCCCTAAGGCAGCGCCTGAACTGGTTGGATCGAGAGATCATTGCAACACAGCGATCAAAGCAATCCGTTTGCTCTTGGCTCCCGATTGGGAGGGTCATGAAGGGAAAACCTCGTGACATGGGCGTTACACAAAAACAAGAAGCCCGAAACCATAATAAAAATAGAGCACGCAACTACTTCTGGGGGAGCTTCGGCTCCCCTTGTAGTTTCTGCGGTTTACCTACAATTCCGGTCTCCCACTCCGCTCAAAGCTCGAAACCTGGCGCTTGCAGCTTGCTCCTACACCATCCCTCGACTAAATGCTAGAATCCCCGCCCATCATGCGGTCATTCTTCGTTTTGGCCGAACATTCCTTCAAACAGTGCATCCCATGCTGAAGAAGCTGTTCCAGTCATTCCGTTCTCCCGCGCGTCGTACGCAACACATTCGCAGCACGCCTGAAGTGCTCAACAGCGGCCAACATTCGCTGCAGCGGGCCCAGTTCAGCCGTTATGCGGTCAACATCGTCGAACGCCTGCAGAACGCCGGTTACCAGGCCTACCTGGTCGGCGGATGCGTGCGCGACATGTTGCTCAACATCACGCCCAAGGATTTCGACGTAGCCACCAGCGCCACGCCGGAACAGGTTCGCGCCGAGTTTCGCAATGCGCGAATCATTGGCCGACGCTTTAAATTGGTCCACATCCATTTTGGTCGCGAAATCATCGAAGTCGCGACCTTCCGTGCCAATCACCCGCAAAACGACGAAGAGGAAGACAGCAACCAGTCCTCGCGTAACGAAAGCGGGCGTATTCTGCGCGACAACGTCTACGGCACCCTGGAAGAGGACGCGCAACGCCGCGACTTCACCATTAATGCGTTGTATTACGATCCGGTCAGCGAACGCATTCTCGATTACGCCAATGGCGTGCACGACATCCGCAATCACCTGATCCGCCTGATTGGCGATCCGACCCAGCGTTACCAGGAAGACCCGGTGCGGATGCTGCGTGCCGTGCGTTTCGCTGCCAAGCTGAACTTCGGCATCGAAAAGCACACCGCCGCGCCGATCCGCGACCTGGCGCCCATGTTGCGGGAAATTCCTGCCGCTCGTCTGTTCGAAGAAGTGTTGAAGCTGTTCCTTTCCGGGCATGCCGCCGACACTTTCGAAATGCTGGTCGACTTGCAACTGTTCGATCCGCTGTTCCCGGCCAGCGCCGAAGCACTGGAACACAACCCGACCTACACCCACACCCTGATCAGCGAAGCACTGATCAACACCGACCTGCGGATCAAGCAGAACAAGCCGGTGACCCCGGCGTTCCTGTTCGCCGCCCTGCTGTGGCCGGCGCTGCCAGCCCGGGTTTTGCGTTTGCAGGATCGTGGCATGCCACCGATCCCAGCCATGCAGGAAGCCGCTCACGAGTTGATCGCCGAACAGTGCCAACGAATCGCCATTCCCAAGCGCTTCACCATGCCGATCCGCGAGATCTGGGACATGCAGGAGCGCCTGCCGCGCCGCAGCGGCAAACGCGCCGACCTGTTGCTGGACAACCCGCGTTTCCGTGCCGGCTACGACTTCCTGCTACTGCGTGAAAGCGCTGGCGAACAGACTGATGGCCTGGGCGAGTGGTGGACCGACTATCAGGACGCCAACGACAGCGAACGCCGCGACATGATTCGCGACCTCAGCGGCAAGGAAGACGGTGCTGGCGGCGGGCCACGCAAACGTCGTCGTACCAGTGGCGCCAAACGTAAACGTGCCGCCGGGGCACCGAGCGCGTCGGGCGAATAAGTTCATGGAACGTATCTACATCGGCATGGGCAGCAACCTGGCAGCCCCCGCTGAGCAACTGCGCAACGCCGTCGGCGCGTTGGCGCAGTTGCCTCGCACCACCCTGATCGGCGTCTCGGCGTTCTACCAGAGCGACTCCCTGCTGCCGGGCCAGCCCCGCTACACCAACGCCGTTGCAGCCCTGGACAGCGCTCTGGCGCCGCTGGAGTTGCTCGACGCGCTGCAGGCCATTGAAAACGACCAGGGCCGCGAACGCCTTGAGCGCTGGGGTCCACGCACGCTGGACCTGGATATCCTGCTGTTCGGCGACCAACTCATCGATGAACCTCGCCTCAAGGTCCCGCATTACCACATGCAGGAACGCGCGTTCGTGCTCTACCCCCTGGCCGAACTGGCCCCTGCGGAACTGCAACTGGCTGACGGGCGACTGTTACGCGACCTGCTGAACGCATGCCCGTTCGTCGGGTTGGAACGCTTGCCAGCGGTTTAAAAGGGCCCGGCCACCGAGGCCGTGGTCCCCTTCGCCCTGCTGAATCGCATCAGTAACGCCGGTAACACCTTCGCTGTCACCTGGCGGTAACACATCCAATTGACTTCCCGAGTTCTCCTCACGACTATAGGCGTCCCGCTGCCGCCAACACGGCACCAAAGGGCGCAATCCAGGCTTTTCAAGCACGACAAAAGAACGTGCGCCTGAGTAAATGAAGAATCACGCGCGTTACTCGCAGTAGTTTTCCAAGCGCCTGAACGAGGAACCATTTCATGCCAGCTATTACTCTCACCACCCTGCAGACCCTCAAGCAGAAAGGTGAAAAAATCACCATGCTGACCTGCTACGACGCCACTTTTGCCCACGCCTGCAATGAGGCCGGTGTTGAAGTGTTACTGGTGGGCGATTCCCTGGGCATGGTGCTGCAAGGTCATGACAGTACCCTGCCGGTCACCACCGCCGAGATGGCGTATCACGTCGCCTGCGTCAAACGCGGTAACAGCGACGCCCTGATCCTCGCCGACCTGCCATTCATGGCCAATGCCACCGTCGAACAAACCCTGATCAACAGCGCGACCCTGATGCAGGCAGGCGCACACATGGTCAAGGTTGAAGGCGCACTGTGGCTGGCCGAGTCGATTCGCCTGCTGGCCGAACGCGGCGTGCCGGTCTGCGCCCACATGGGCCTGACGCCTCAGGCGGTGAATATTCTGGGCGGCTACAAAGTTCAGGGCCGCAATGAAAACCAGGCCCGCCAGATGCGCGCCGATGCTATCGCCCTGGAGCAGGCCGGCGCCGCAATGTTGCTGCTCGAGTGCGTTCCGAGCGAACTGGCCCATGAAATCACCCAGGCGGTAAAGATCCCGGTGATTGGTATCGGTGCCGGTAATGCCACCGACGGCCAGGTGCTGGTCCTGCACGATATGCTCGGTCTGTCCCTGACCGGTCGCGCCCCCAAGTTCGTGAAGAACTTCATGGCTGGCCAGGAAAGCGTGCAAGCGGCTTTGAGCGCTTATGTCCGCGAAGTCAAAGCGGTGACCTTCCCGGGTGCTGAACACGGATTTTCCGCATGAACACCGTAAAGACCGTACGCGAACTGCGCGCAGCGGTAGCCCGCGCCCGCAGCGAAGGCAAGCGCATCGGCTTCGTGCCGACCATGGGCAACCTGCACAGCGGCCATATGGCCCTGGTGACCAAGGCCGCCCAACGGGTGGACTTCGTGGTCGCGAGTATTTTCGTCAATCCGCTGCAGTTTGGCGCCGGCGAAGACCTGGACAAGTACCCTCGGACCCTGGCGGCGGATCAGGAAAAACTCCTGCAAGCCGGTTGCCACTTGCTGTTCGCACCGAGTGCCGAGGAGATGTATCCCGATGGCATGGCCGGCCAGACCCGCGTCAGCGTTCCGCACTTGTCCGAAGGCCTGTGCGGCGCCAGTCGCCCTGGGCACTTCGAAGGCGTGGCGACCGTGGTCAGCAAGCTGTTCAATATGGTTCAGCCTGATCTGGCCGTGTTCGGCCAGAAAGACTTCCAGCAATTGGCCGTCATCCGCGCCCTGGTGCATGACCTGAACATGCCGATCCAGATCATCGGTGAACCGACTGTGCGCGCCGCCGATGGCCTCGCCTTGTCGTCACGCAATGGCTTCCTCGATGAAGAACAACGGGCAGTTGCGCCAGTGGTGTATCGCACCCTGAGCAACATTGCCGAGTCCATCCGCCAGGGATCACGCGACTTCCCTTCGCTGATCAACGAGCAGTTGCAACTTCTGGAAGGCGCGGGCCTGCGCCCTGACTATCTGGAAGTGCGCCACGCACGGACCCTGCGCCCGGCAACCGCGCAGGATCGTGATCTGGTGATTCTGGTGGCCGCGTTCCTCGGTACTACGCGGTTGATCGACAACCTGCACCTGAATCTCGACACCTCGGCCTGATCAGCTCCGGCTCCATGGGGGAGCCTCGCTCCCCCTTGAAGTTTGCCGCCCTCAATCGATCGCACCTGCGCCATATTGCCGCCTCCCTGACCTTCGGGCACACTGCCCGCCGCTCGATTTCGACCAGGGAAAACACTCATGCACGCCATCATGCTCAAAGCCAAGCTGCACCGCGCCGAAGTCACTCACGCCGTGCTCGACTATGAAGGCTCCTGCGCCATCGACGGCGAATGGCTGGACTTGTCCGGGATCCGTGAATACGAACAGATCCAGATTTATAACGTCGACAACGGCGAGCGCTTCACCACCTATGCCATTCGTGGCGAAGAAGGCTCGCGCATGATCTCGGTCAACGGAGCCGCCGCCCACAAGGCCAAGGTTGGTGACCGCGTGATCATTTGTGCCTACGCGCACTACAGCGAAGCCGAGTTGCTCAACTTCAAACCCCGCATGCTGTACATGGCACCGGGTAACGAGCTGAGCCATACCAGCAACGCCATTCCGGTGCAGGTCGCCTGATCCCACCCTAACTCTTCCGTTCGTCGGGCTATTTCTAACTTCAACGTTAAAAAAGAGCCGGAAACGGGTCAGACAAAGTCAAGACAGATCATTGCGCGGGGTTTACTGTATTCGCCCTGCGCAATGAAAGTGTGTCGGCGCAGCAGACCGGAATGCCCACCATGGCGCTCCGGGATTTTTGTGTTCAAAAGGCCGTTCAAGTAAGGAAACCCGCAGCGATGGCGTACTACCGCACCCCTCAAGACGTTACCGCTCTGCCAGCCTGGCAGGCGCTGAATGATCACCGCCAAGCCATGCAGGATTTCAGCATGCGCGAAGCGTTCAATGCCGACCCGCAGCGTTTCAACCAATTCACCCTAAGCAGCTGTGGTCTGTTCCTGGACTATTCGAAAAACCTGATCAGCGCTGAAACCCGCAACCTGCTGGTGGGCCTGGCGAATGAAGTCGGGCTGAAGGATGCAATCAAGGCGCTGTTCAGCGGCGAAATCGTCAACGCCTCCGAAGGCCGCCCGGCCCTGCATACCGCCCTGCGCCGCCCGGTGGGCGACAAGCTGCAGGTTAATGGCGTCAACGTGATGCCGGACGTGCACAAAGTGTTGAACCAGATCACTGACCTGGTCGGCCGCATCCATGACGGCCTGTGGCGTGGCTACACCGAAAAACCTATTACCGATGTGGTGAACATCGGCATCGGCGGTTCGTTCCTCGGCCCTGAACTGGTTTCCGAAGCGCTGCTGTCCTACGCCCAGAAGGGCGTGCGCTGCCATTACCTGGCGAACATCGATGGCAGTGAGTTCCACGAGCTGACCATGAAACTGCGCGCCGAGACCACACTGTTCATCGTCTCGTCGAAATCCTTCAACACCCTGGAAACCCTGAAGAATGCCCAGGCCGCTCGCGCCTGGTACCTGGCCCAGGGTGGCTCGGAAGCGGAGCTGTATCGCCACTTCATTGCGGTGTCGAGCAACAATGCCGCGGCAGTTGCCTTCGGTATCCGCGAAGAGAACATTTTCCCGATGTGGGACTGGGTCGGCGGCCGCTACTCACTGTGGTCAGCCATCGGCCTGCCAATTGCCCTGGCCATCGGCATGTCCAACTTCAAGGAACTGCTGTCGGGTGCCTACACCATGGACCAGCACTTCCAGAGCGCCCCTTTCGAGCAGAACATGCCGGTGCTGCTGGCCCTTCTCGGCGTGTGGTACGGCAACTTCTGGGGCGCGCAAAGTCACGCGATCCTGCCGTACGACCATTACCTGCGAAACATCACCAAGCACTTGCAACAACTGGACATGGAATCCAACGGCAAGAGCGTGCGCCAGGACGGTACCCCAGTGTCCACCGACACCGGTCCGGTGATCTGGGGTGGCGTGGGTTGCAACGGCCAGCATGCGTATCACCAACTGCTGCACCAGGGCACCCAACTGATCCCGGCCGATTTTATCGTGCCGATCGTCAGCTTCAACCCGGTTTCCGACCACCACCAGTGGCTGTACGCCAACTGCCTGTCACAAAGCCAGGCGCTGATGCTGGGCAAAACCCTCAGCGAAGCAGAGACCGAACTGCGCGACAAGGGCATGTCGGAAGAGCAGGTGCAGAAGCTGGCGGCGCACAAAGTGATTCCGGGCAACCGTCCGAGCAACACCCTGGTCGTCGAACGCATCAGCCCGCGTCGCCTCGGCGCACTGGTTGCGCTGTACGAACACAAAGTCTTCGTGCAGAGCGTGGTCTGGGGCATCAACGCCTTCGACCAGTGGGGCGTGGAGTTGGGCAAGGAACTGGGCAAAGGCGTCTACAATCGCCTTGTCGGCAGCGAAGAAGCACCGGCCGACGACGCATCCACCCAGGGCCTGATCAACTACTTCCGCGGGCGTCACCGCGGTTGATTTGACGGTAGTCCTGTAGCGAGTTTCAGGAGCTGGCAATGGCGCCAGCTCCTGCAACCACCCTGCTAACCAGGAGCCGTCATGTTCGATATCAGCACATTCCCCAAAGCCGACGCCGTACGCCGGGCCGCACAACTGAGCCAGGACGACTATCGGCGTCTGTACCGCGAATCCATCGAACACCCCAGTCAGTTCTGGGCCGAACAGGCCAATCGTTTCATAGACTTCAGTACCCCCTGGCAAACCGTCCAGCGCTACAACCTGAAGACCGGCGAAGCCAGTTGGTTCTCCGGCGCAAAGCTCAACGTCAGCTACAACTGCATCGACCGCCACCTCCCGCAACGCGCAACCCAGACCGCAATCATCTGGGAAGGCGACGATCCCGCCGACTCACTGCCTATCACTTATCAACAGTTGCATGATCACGTCTGCCGCCTGGCCAACGTGCTGAAAAGCCGTGGGGTGAAAAAAGGCGACCGGGTCTGCATCTACATGCCGATGATTGCCGAAGCCGCCTACGCCATGCTGGCCTGCTCGCGCATTGGCGCCGTGCATTCGGTGGTATTTGGCGGGTTTTCCCCGGATTCCCTGCGCGACCGCATCCTCGATGCCGATTGCCGCACCGTGATCACCGCCGATGAAGGGGTACGCGGCGGCAAAAAAATCCCGCTCAAGCACAACGTCGACCAGGCACTGCTCAGTTGCCCTGCGGTCAGCACCGTGCTGGTCGTCCAGCGCACCCAGGCCGAGATCAACCGGGTCGAGGGCCGCGACCTCTGTTATCACCAGGCCACTGCGGCAGCCAGTGCCCAGTGTCCGCCAGAGCCGATGGACGCCGAAGACCCGCTGTTTATCCTCTACACCTCCGGCAGCACCGGCAAACCCAAGGGCGTGTTGCACACCACTGCAGGCTACTTGCTGCAGGCGGCGATGACGTTCAAGTACGTGCTCGACTACCGTGACGGTGAAGTGTTCTGGTGCACCGCCGACGTCGGCTGGGTCACCGGTCACAGCTATATCGTCTACGGTCCCCTGGCCAACGGCGCCACCACCCTGATCTTCGAAGGCGTGCCTAACTACCCCAGCAGCTCACGCTTCTGGCAAGTAATCGACAAGCATCAGGTCAACATCTTCTACACCGCCCCGACTGCATTACGCGCATTGATGCGTGAAGGCGCCGCCCCCTTGCAGAACAGTTCACGCAGCAGCCTGCGGCTATTGGGCAGTGTCGGCGAGCCGATCAATCCGGAAGCCTGGGAGTGGTATTTCAATGTGGTGGGCGAGCAGCGCTGCCCCATCGTCGATACCTGGTGGCAAACCGAAACCGGCGGCATCATGATCAGCCCGTTGGTCAGCGCGCAACGGATCAAGCCCGGCTGCGCGACTCGGCCCATGTTCGGCGTGCAACCGGTGCTGCTCGATGAGCAAGGTAAGGAAATCAGCGGACCGGGCAGCGGCGTACTGGCGATCAAAGCCAGTTGGCCGGCCCAGATCCGCACGGTCTACGGTGATCCGCAACGGATGGTCGACACCTACTTCAAACTCTACCCTGGGTATTATTTCACCGGAGACGGTGCACGCCGCGACGAGGATGGTGATTACTGGATAACCGGGCGCATCGACGACGTGATGAATGTTTCCGGGCACCGCATCGGAACTGCCGAGGTCGAAAGCGCACTGGTGCTGCATGACAGCATCGCCGAGGCCGCCGTGGTCGGTTACCCCCACGACGTCAAGGGCCAGGGTATCTATGCCTTCGTCACCCCCATGAATGGCGTCGAGCCCGATGAGCCCCTGAAGCAACAATTGCTGGCACTGGTCAGTAAGGAAATCGGCAGCTTCGCCAAGCCGGATTTAATCCAGTGGACGCCAGCCTTGCCGAAAACCCGCTCAGGCAAGATCATGCGACGCATTCTGCGCAAGATTGCCTGTAATGAGCTGGACAGCCTCGGCGATACCTCGACCCTGGCTGATCCCAGCGTGGTCGAGGATCTGATCGACAAGCGCCTGAACCTGTAAACCGGCGCGGCCAGACACCGCGCCATGACGCCTGTTGTCGCTATCGAGTTGTCATGGAATTCATTCGTACCCGCATAGAAACCCAGATCATGAGCCTGACCGGCCTGTCCCTGGGCAAGCTCGATCTGGAAAACCCCAAGGGCGATCCCGGGCTGTTCGGCCCCGACTCGATCAGTTGGCAAGTCCATGGCGATTTCAGCAGCATGTTAATCGGCGGCATCAGCGCCCTGATGCTGCAAGCCCTGCACCCGCTGGCGCTGGCCGGGGTCTGGGATCATTCGAACTTTCGCCAGGACATGCTTGGACGCCTGCGCCGCACCGGACAATTCATTTCCGGCACCACCTTCGGCTCACGCCAGGATGCCGACTGGCTGATCGAAAAAGTCCGCACTATCCATCTGCAGGTGGTCGGCACCGCACCCGACGGCCGCACCTACGCCGCCAGCGACCCGGACTTGCTGACCTGGGTCCATGTGGCCGAAGTCAGCAGCTTTCTGGCGGCCCATCTGCGCTACCGCAACCCGCACCTCGCGCCCAGCGACCAGGACCGTTACTACGCGGAGATCGCCCTGATCGCCGAACGCCTGGGCGCCCGCGAAGTGCCTCGCTCGCGCCAGGAAATTGCTGATTACCTTGAGCGAATTCGCCCACAACTGCTGTGTGACGAACGTAGTCGCGAGGTGCTGCGCCTGCTGCTGAATGCACCCGCTCCCAGTCGCATGGCCAAACCTTTTGGCGGCTTGATGATGCAGGCCGGTATCGACCTGCTGCCCGACTGGGCCAGTGCCATGCTTGACGTCAGCCAGAGCGCGTTGCAACGCCAACTGATACGCGCCAGCGTCAGGCGCAGCACGCCGATGCTGCGCTGGGCGGTGCGCAATGGTTCGGTGCAGCGGGCCAGGCGCCGGATGGGTTTGTTGAAATGAATCTGTGCGCAATCCTGTTAAACTCGCGCGCCAAATTCCCAGCAAGGCGCGCACCATGTCTTCCTTGAACCAGGCGCTGCGCGCCGCACTCGATCATCGCCAGGACCTGCTTGCCGAGCTGCACCAGCAGGGCACCGACTGCTATCGCCTGTTTCATGGCAGCCAGGAAGGTGCCGGCGGCCTGACCGTCGACCGTTACGGCCCGCAATTGCTGGTACAGAGCTTCCACCAGACGCTGCAGCGCGAAGACCTGCTGGCGCTGCACGCCAGCATCAATCAACACCTGCAACTGGACACTTTACTGGTCTACAACGACCGTTCCCGGGGCAACTCGCGCATCGACCGTGAAGACAGCGTGTACCGCGCTGATGATGCCGCGCTCGCCGATCTGGTGGGCCATGAGTGGGGCCTGAACTACCGGGTCCGCGGCCGCCACGCCGGGCAGGATCCGCTGTTGTTCCTCGACCTGCGCAACGCCCGTGGCTGGGTCAAGGCGCACAGCAAGAACAAGAGCGTGCTCAACCTGTTTGCCTACACCTGTGGCGTCGGCCTCAGTGCCGCGGCCGGTGGCGCGCGGGAAGTGTGCAATCTGGACTTTGCCGAGGGTAACCTGGCAGTCGGCCGGGAAAATGGCCAGCTCAATCCGCAGTTGCCGGAAATGCAATTCGTGCAGTCCGACTACTTCCCGGCCATTCGCCAATTGGCCGGCCTGCCCATCAGCCAGCGCCGCGGGCAAAAGCTGCCGAGCTATCCACGTCTGGAGCAGCGTCAGTACGACCTGGTCCTGCTCGACCCGCCCGCCTGGGCAAAGAGTGCATTTGGCACCGTCGACCTGCTGCGCGACTACCAAAGCCTGTTGAAACCGGCCCTGCTGAGTACCGCCGAGAATGGCGTGCTAATCTGCTGCAACAACCTGGCGAAAGTCAGCATGGATGACTGGCGCGAGCAGGTGCTGCGCTGCGCGGAGAAAGCCGGTCGCCCGGTACGCGAGTGGCAAGCGCTGCCTCCTGCCGTTGATTTCCCCTCGATGGACCAGCAGCCACCGCTGAAAACCCTGATTTTGCAGCTCTAAGGCTTGTAGGAAGATTCCGAACAATCCTGATTGAGGTCATTGCTTCGGAACCAGAATCGCGTGCCATACTCCAAGGCACTTCCGATTCAGATAGATGAAGCCGCACATGTCCAAAGGATTGATTCGCGCCGTCGGCGCCTTGTTGACTGCTCTCGCCCTGTACAGCTTGCTGGGGTTTCTGATTTTGCCGGGCATCGCCCTGCGGATCGCCAATCAACAATTGGTCAATTACGCGGCGGTGCCGGCGAGCATCCAGCGCATCGAGCTCAATCCCTTCAGCCTGGAACTCACGGTGTGGGGCCTGAATATCGGCGAACCAGGCAAGGAGCACGTCGCTTTCGAGCGTCTCTATGCCGACCTGCAGATCGACAGCCTGTGGACCCACGCCCTGCACCTGGCCGATGTGCAACTGGACAAGCCGAAAACCGAGATCCTCTTCAGCAAGGACGGCAGCCTCAATCTCACTCAACTGTTCAAACTACCCGCCAGCGAACCCGCTCCCGCCGATCCGCAGGCCAAGCCGTTCCCGCTGCGCATCGATCGCATCAACCTGGCCGGCGGCAACCTGCATTTTCAGGATTTGCGTCCCAGCGAGCCCATCGAATTTCTATACGACAAGCTCAACTTCGAGCTGAAAAACCTCAGCACCCTGCCCGACGACAACGCCGAAATGAACCTGGTGGCCATCGGTCCCAACGGCGGTCAGATCGATTGGAGCGGTAAAGTCAGCCTGTTGCCCATTACCTCGGAAGGCACCCTGAAGGTCACCGAAGGCAAGATGAAAGCCTTTTGGCCCTACGTCCGCGACGCGGTGCCATTGGTGCTTGAAGACGGCACCGTCAGCCTCAGCACTGACTACAAACTGAATCTGAGCAAGGAAACCGAGTTGCTGCTGAACAACACCTCGGTGAGTATCGCGCCTTTTGCCATCAAGGCCCCGGATGGCCGGCCGCTGGCTCGCCTGGAGCGCCTGGACGTCAGCGAGACCACACTCGACCTGGCCAAGCAGCAAGTGATTGTTGGCAAGATCCGCAGCCAGAAACTTGAAACCTGGGCCGCCCGCGAAGCAGATGGTCAGCTCGACTGGCAAAAACTCTTCGCCAGCCAACCGGCCAAGCCAGCCGCCAAAAAGGAAACAGCCACGGCACCGGCGGCCGCCGACTCACCCAAGCCTGAGCCCGCTGCCCCGAGCAAACCCTGGCAAGTGCTGCTCAAGGACGTCGAACTGCGCAATTACCAGGTGCACCTGGCTGACCGCCAGGTAAAACCGGCCGTGGCCCTGGAACTCGGACCGCTGAACCTGGACCTGAAAAACTTCGACAGCCTCAACGGTTCGCCTTTCAGCCTCAAGCTCGACAGCGGCCTGGGCAAGCAGGGCAAGATCCTCGCCGAGGGCGAGGTCAACCTGGCACCGGTCAGCGCCAAACTCAACGTGCAGACCCGCGATATCGATCTGCGGGTGGCCCAGTCGTACATCAGTCCGTTCATTCTCCTGGAGCTGCGCTCCGGCATGCTCGGCAGCGACCTGGCCGTGAACCTGAAAAGCACCGAACCGCTGGCGTTCACCGTCACCGGCAAGGCCCAGGTCGATCAGTTGCACACGCTCGACACACTGAAGTCCCGAGATCTTCTCAAGTGGCAGAAGGTCATGGTCGAAGGACTGAATTATCAGCATGGCGACAGCCTGTCGATTGACCGGATAAACCTGCAACAGCCCTACGTGCGCTTCATGATCAACGATGATCGCACCACCAACATTGATGATTTGCTGATCCCGCAACCAGCCGATTCCGCCAGCAAGACAACCGCAACAACGCAACCGGCGGCTGGTAAAGACAAGCCATTGGGCATTCATATTGGCGCGATTGCGATCAACGACGGCTCGGCGAACTTCGCCGACTTCAGCCTGACGCCAAACTTCGCCACCGCCATCCAGCAACTCAACGGCCAGATCGGCACCATCGACAGTCGCCAGCAAAAACCCGCCAGCGTTGACGTCAAGGGTAAGGTCGACCGTTACGCTCCCGTGACCATCAAGGGCAGCGTCAATCCATTCGACCCGATGGCTGCGCTGGACATCGCCACCAGCTTCAAGCGGGTCGAATTGACGACCCTGACCCCCTATTCCGGCAAGTTCGCCGGCTATCGGATCCGCAAAGGCCGGCTCAATCTCGATCTGCACTACCTGATCACCAAAGGCCAGCTCAAGGCTGAAAACAAGGTGGTGGTGGAGCAACTTGAGCTGGGTGAGAAAGTCGACAGCCCGGACGCCGTCAGCCTGCCGCTGAAGCTTGCGGTGGCCTTGCTCAAGGATGTGGATGGCAAGATCTCCATTGAATTGCCGGTCACGGGTGATCTCAACAACCCGCAATTCAGTGTGATGCCAATCGTCTGGCAAACCTTGCGCAACCTGATCGTCAAGGCAGCGGCAGCGCCGTTCAAACTGATCGGTGGCCTGATTGCAGGTGGCGGCTCGGAAGATCTCGGCACCGTGGCCTTCGCCCCCGGTTCCAGTGACTTGAGCAAGGATGCGGAAGGCGCGCTGGTCAAGCTGGCGAATGCCCTCAAGGAACGCCCTGCCCTGCGCCTGGAAATCGAAGGCACCGCCGCACAAAGCAGCGACGGCCCGCTGATTGCCGAGCAGCGCCTGGAACGTGAATACCAGTACAACTACTACAAGATCCTCCAACGGCGCGGCGACAAGGTCCCGGCCCAGGCTTCGTTACTGGAAGTCCCGGAAAGCGAGAAAACCCCGCTACTTGAAGGCATCTACCGCACGCGCCTGAAAGCCCAGCCGCCGGCTGAATGGAAGGACCTGGGCAAGGAGGAACGGGCGGCAAAAATGCGTGAAGGCGTGATCAAATTCTGGGCGTCCAGTGACGTATTGTTGCGCCAATTGGGTCAGGACCGCGCCAGCAGTATCAAGGACTACCTGGTGGACAAAGGCCAACTGGCCGATGATCGTGTGTACTTCATCGACGCCAACCTCGGCCAGGCCGAAAGCGATGGCAAGGTCATCACGCCGATGCACCTGGACGCCGAATAAACTTTCCCGACCGCACAATAGAACGGGCCCCGACACTGTTGTCGGGGCCCGTGATGCCACATCCCTGTGGCCAGTTGCGTGAACTCTGGAGTTGCAGCAGACGGATAACCTGGCTCGCCTGCCGCCTCTTCTCCCAGTCCAGGCAAAAAGCCTTGCCGATTATTCGGCTTTCAGACCGTCAGCCGATACGGCTTTGACGCCCTTGATTTTTTTCGCGATTGCCACAGCGGTGGCTTTCTGCGAATCGGTCACAGCCGTGGTGGACGACAGCGATACCACCCCTTTGTTGGTTTCAACTTTGATGTCGGTGCCTGGAATGCCTTTTTCGGTGACCAGATCAGCTTTGACTTTGGTGGTGATCCAGGTATCGGAGGTGGCTTCCTTGGCTTCGGTCATTTCACCGGCAGCCAACACCATAGGCGACTGAGTGGTTTGCGAGGTCTGTGCAAAAGCCGCGTTAGCCATAGTCAGGGTCAGAGCGGTAGCAGTTGCAGCAGCGATAGCGAGCTTCTTCATACGGGTAACTCCTGTTTTTCAGAAAAACTGCTGTGTGTCATCTCAGCAGGGTTATCCCTAATGTTGCGAAGGCTGTGCCAACTTTCGAAAATTCAATAAATCCTTATAAATCATAAACTTATAAAGTTATGAAAAAAACCGGATCATGCAATTTGCATGACCCGGCCATTCTCGACTTGCAAGTTGCGGCTTTCAGACAAGGCCTAACGCCATGAAATGCCGCAAGTTTCTCTCAGTTACGGGATTCAGCTTTCGCTCGCGGTACAGCCTTTGGGCGAGAGCTCAACTGCGACCGAGGTTGCACAGTTCCATCCACCGCTTTCAGTACGTGACAGGGTGATGGTTTTGTTCAGGACCGGGCCGGGCGCATTGAGCAGTGTACAGCCAATATTGCCCACACCTGCCGCCGCCGTCCCGGTCGCTGTCAACGCGCAATGGCTGGTGGTCGGCTGCGCTCCGAGGCGTACCAGGGTCGGGTCGTCACCTTGATTGATGATGTCTTCGAACGGCACTTTCAGCGCAGCAATCTCGGCCAGGCCGGCCGTGACCTTGGCCCGGGCCTGATACTTGGAATACAGCGGCAGTGCGACAGTTGCCAGAATTCCGATGATCGCCACGACGATCAGCAACTCGATCAGGGTGAATCCCTTTTGTCTTTGCATGACTCCTGCTCCTTGGATGAGGCGAAGCAAATGCTCCGCGCACTGCTCAGCACAGCCCATGCCAAGACCGGCAGGCCTTGCTGACGAAGGCTTCGGGCAATTGGCCCTGTTCACGGAGGGCCTGATAAAGCGTACAAACCGACATTTTTTGTCACCGCAACAGCACCCACTGCCCTCGTTCCCTTGGATAGGCTTGCGCACCCTCAGCCAATCAAGGATTGATTCATGGCGCGCAAATCAATTAAGGCCTGCGTCTACAGATGGGAAGGCGTAGACACCACAGGTGCCTCGGTCAGCGGCGAATTGAGCGGACAAACCCCTGCCCTGATCAAGGCCCGCTTACGCCAGCAAGGCATAACACCCCGAACAGTACGAAAAAAAACCACGCCGCTGTTTCACCTGCGCGATCGGATCGAGGCTCACGACATCACACTTTTCACCCGCCAACTGGCGACCATGATTAAGGCCGGCGTGCCCTTGCTGCAGGCATTCGCGATCATTGGCGAAGGTTTCGCCAACCCACATATGCGCAGTCTGGTGCAATCTCTGAAGCAGGATGTGTCCGGGGGCAGCAGTTTCGCTGCGTCGTTACGCCGACAACCGCGATACTTCGACGAGCTGTACTGCAACCTGATCGACGCCGGCGAGCAGGCAGGCGCCCTGGATAGCCTTTTGGAGCGAGTGGCGATTCACCGCGAGCGCCAGGAACATCTCAAGGCGCGGATCAGCAAAGCCATTACCTACCCATTGGCCGTGGTGGTGGTAGCGATCCTGGTCACTGGCATTTTGCTGGTCAATGTGGTGCCGCAGTTCGAGTCAATGTTTGCCGGATTCGACGCTGAACTTCCCGGGTTCACCCTGCTGGTGATCGGTCTTTCCGAGTTCATGCAGCGCTGGTACTGGCTACTGTTGGGTGGATTGTGCGGCGCCCTGCTGACGGGGCGCTTTATCTACCGCCGCTCACCTGCACTAAGCGACTGGCTGCAGGCACAATGCTTGAAGCTGCCGCTGATTGGTGGCCTGCTGCAGAAATCGGCCGTCACCCGCTATGCTCGCACCCTGTCGATCACGTTCGCCGCGGGCGTGCCGCTGCTGGAGGCGCTGATCGCGGTCGCTGGCGCCACCGGTAACGTCGTGTACAAACGCGCCGTGCTGCGCATTCGTCAGGAGGTTGCCACGGGCATGCAACTCCACGCGGCAATGCGAGCCAGCGGGGTGTTTCCGCACATGGCCGTACAAATGACCGCCATCGGTGAAGAATCCGGTGCATTGGACGATATGCTCGAGAAAGTCGCGAGCTACTATGAAACGCAGGTCGACACGCGGGTTGATCAACTCACCAGTCTGCTGGAGCCGCTGATCATGGTCATACTCGGCGTGATGGTGGGTGGCCTGGTGGTCGCCCTGTACCTGCCCATTTTCCAACTTGGCTCAGCGATCTGAACATGCCCTTGAGTGAATTCCTGACTGTCTACCCGCTGGCCTTTATCCTTTTTGCCCTGGTCCTTGGACTGGTGATTGGCAGCTTTCTTAATGTGCTGGTCTGGCGTCTGCCGAAAATGCTCGAGCGCGACTGGCGCCAGCAGGCCCTTGAAGTACTGGGCCTTCCCGGGGATGCAGCAGGCCCCATCTACAACCTGATGCTGCCCCAGTCCCATTGCCCGCACTGCGCGCATCCACTGCGTGCCCGGGACAACATTCCGCTGCTCAGTTATCTGTGCCTGCGCGGTCGCTGTGCACACTGTCGAGCGCCAATCAGCGCACGTTATCCGCTGGTCGAACTGGCCTGCTGCCTGGTGTCCGGATTCGTCGCCTGGGACTTCGGCTTTGGCTGGCAGGCTGGCGCCATGCTGCTGTTGAGCTGGGGCTTGTTGGCGTTGTGTCTGATCGATGCCGATCACCAACTGCTGCCGGACGTGCTGGTCCTGCCGCTGCTATGGCTGGGATTGATCATCAACGCGGGCGAACTTTTCGTGCCCCTCCCGGACGCCCTGTGGGGCGCCGTTGCGGGTTACCTGAGCCTGTGGACGGTGTACTGGCTGTTCAAGTTGCTCACCGGCAAGGAAGGTATCGGCCACGGTGATTTCAAGCTCCTGGCGCTGCTGGGGGCCTGGGGCGGTTGGCAGATCCTGCCCTTGACGATCCTGCTGGCGTCGCTGGTGGGTGCGGTGCTCGGGCTGATCTGGCTAAGGCTGAACAAGGTGAATGCGGCAACGCCGATCCCGTTTGGCCCCTATCTGGCAATTGCCGGCTGGATTGCTCTGCTCTGGGGTGGTCAAATAACCGACTTCTATTGGCATTTTGTCGGCTTGAAATGAATACCCCTGTGGAAAAACCCTGGATTCTTGGCCTCACCGGCGGTATCGGTAGCGGCAAAAGCGCGGCAGCGCAGCACTTCATCAACCTCGGTATCCATGCGGTCGACGCCGATCACGCCGCACGCTGGGTCGTCGAGCCCGGGCGCCCGGCGCTGGCGCAGATTGCCGAACATTTCGGCGCCCAGGTATTGCAGGCAAACGGACAGTTGGATCGGGCGGCGCTGCGCCAATTGATCTTCGAGATCCCCGACGAGCGTCGCTGGCTGGAAAAACTCCTGCACCCTTTGATCGCCGAGGAAATCGCCGCCCACCTGGCCCGCGCGCAGTCGCCCTACGCCATTCTGGTGTCGCCCTTGCTCATCGAGTCCGGGCAGCATGCGATAACTCAACGGGTACTGGTAATCGATGCCCCGCAGCAGTTACAGATCGAACGTACCCTGCAGCGCGACCAGACCAGCGAGCAGCAGGTTCAGGCGATTCTCAAGGTCCAGGCCAGTCGCGAAGAACGTATCCGTCATGCCGACGATGTGCTGGTCAACGACCGTGACCTCGCCTGGCTGCATAGCGAAGTCGAACGTCTTCATCACTTTTACCTAACTTTGCGTGGAGGCCAGTCATGAGCCAACCCCTGACCGTCGAATGCCCAACCTGCGGCGCACCTGTCGAATGGACGGCCAGCAACATCAATCGGCCCTTTTGCTCCGACCGCTGCAAGCTCATCGATCTCGGGGCCTGGGCCGCGGAGGAGCACAAGATCCCGGTCAGCCCGGATGCCGAGGACGACCTCTTCAGCGACGACCTCGAACCCCGCCACTAAGGGCGTATGAACGGATAATCCTCAGCGTCATCGAGGTTCTCGGCGAGAAACTGTAACTCGTCGGCCAAGTCCTCGACACTGCGCACCGCCTTGCTCTGCTGCACCACGGCACTGAGCAAGGCGCGCAGGCTCAACCCCGGCTCGAACCCGGCACCCTCAGCCGCCGCCAGGCTGTCGCTCACCTCTTGTCGCGCCCACTGATAAACGCTCATGCCGATGCTCCCCACGGTTTTTTCGGAGCATAGGTTTGGCTGCCGTGGCAGCCCTTGATCAGGATCAAGCCTTGTCATCATCCTTCCACGGCGCCGACAGGTATCGCGTGCGGTTAAAAGTTTCCAGCCATTCAGGACAGAACACCACCAGCGCGCTGATGACCATGCCGTTGATAAAGGCCTCGGGGAAGATGATCAGCCACAGATAACCGACAAAATCCTCCAGCCATTCCGGCATGGCGAAACGTTCGTCGAGCCACAACACCCCCAGCCCCACCAGCAGGCACAACAGGGCCGACAGGGCTGCGGCAAAGAAGCCTGAACAGAAGATATAAACGAACGGGTTTCGCGGCTGAGCGCGCTCGACCAGGATCGCACAGCCCTCGGTGACCAGCACCGGCAGGACAATCAGCAATGCGCCATTGACGCCCATCGCCGCCAAGTCCTGGCGCCCCAGCAGCACCAGGCCGATTTGCGCCACCAGGCCACCGACCAGCGCCAATGGCCAGTCCAGCAGTAAGGTAACGGCCGTCATGCCAATGAAGTGATAGGACACTCCGGTATCGAAGTCGCGGCGCACCAGCCACAGCATGAACAGGGCAAACACGGTGCCGAACAGCAGGTGCTGGCGCCGACTGTCACTGAACAACTCGACCCAGGGCGCGCGGATCATGGCCCAAAGCAGCACCGGCACGTAGATCAGCCAACCGACCACCAGGGTTTCCGTCGACAGCAACTGGGCAGTGATCATGCTTCAGCCAACTGGACTGCAGTGCAAACGTTCACATCGGACTCCTTGCCACCCCTCAGAGCACCTGAGTCTACACCCGCCTTGTGCCCCTCAGGCCCAATGCCGGGAATCCTCCATGACCGCTTCATGTTCGGCGAACAATTTGGGCAGCTCGATCTTCAGAAAATCCACCCAGGTGCGCACCTTGGCATCGAGGAAATGCCGAGACGGGTACAGGGCGTAGACATTGCGTTCGCGCGCACGACAATTCGGCAGCAGGCGCACCAGGGTGCCGTCACTCAAGGGGCGCGTCGCGGTATAGAACGGCAGCAGGCTGATGCCCATGCCCGCCTCGGAGGCCTTGACCATCGACTCGGCGACGTTGCACTGGAAGGTGCGGGTCGGGCTGATGGTGTACTCGTCGTGTCCGTCCTGCAGTTGCCATTGATCGCTGTACAACGGATCGACCATACGCAAGCAGCGATGCTCATTCAGTGCCGACGGGTGCTGGGGGATTCCGTGGCGTTCCAGATAGGCCGGTGCAGCGCAAGGCACGCTGTAGATCTGCCCGAGGGTTTGCGCAACCCGCTGCGAATCCTCCAGTTCGTAAGCGATGGAAATCACCACATCGTGCCCTTCCTCCAGCGGATCAGGATTACGCTGCGACAGGGTCAGCTCGAACACCACGTCCGGGTAACGCTCGCAATAGCGGGCAATCAACGGCGTGATCAGCACACCAAGGCCATTCATGCTGTGCACCCGCAGGCGCCCGCTGGGCTTTTGATGGGCGCCGCGAGCTTCCTCTGTCGCTTCTTGCATATCCTCGAGTATTTGCCGGCTGCGCTGCAGGAAGCGCTCACCGGCCTCAGTCAGACTGAGCCGGCGGGTGGTGCGCTGTAACAGCCGCGCTTGCAGATGTTGCTCCAGATCCGCGACCAGGCGCGAGACTTGTGCAGTGGATAAGTCGAGCGCATCGGCGGCGGCAGTGAAGCTGGCGCAATCCACCACGCGGACGAACACCCGCATGCTGTTGAGTAAATCCACGGCCCCTCCCAGGGTTAAGACTGTTACGTTTCCTGTAAGACTGCATCAGGCTTTCGCCTCTTTATCGGCGGCTGGCGACGATCGAAAATGACTCCATCGAATTCAATTCAGGAGCACATCACGATGAAAGCCTTGCTCAGCCTGTTCCTCACGGTGGTCGCCACTTCGGCCCTGGCCGCCGGTAATGAACCCGCCACCACGCCCTATGATCCGGCACGGCCGCTGGACATTGCCCGGGTGATATCCATCAGCGATACCTCCAACGCCTGCGGCGTAGTGCCCTCCACCATGGTATACGTCGACCCTCAAGGCCAGACCCACCGGGTAACTTATCAGGTCATGGGCACCTGCAGCGGCGCATGACAGGGTCCAGGTGTCGCTGAGCCCATGTCAACGTTATTACCTTCAACGTAACGCAGGGTTCCGGTCAGAAACGTTGCGCTTAGCGAGCTGGATTTTTGTCGACGCGCCCTTGGACTTCAGGCTCCGCACGCCCCACACCCAGCAGGAAGTGCGTGAGCATGCCGAAAATCAGCCCCCAGAATGCCGCAGACAAGCCAAACAGCGACATGCCCGAGGCGGTGGCCAGAAAGGTCACCAACGCCGCCTCGCGGTCGTTCGGCACCGCCATGGCGCCGGCCAGTGCGCCGGCAATCGCAGCGAACAAGGCCAAACCGGCCAGTGCCGCGATCAGCTCTTTGGGAAAGGCGGAGAACAGCGAAACCAGAGTCGCGCCGAAGATCCCCAGTAGCAGATAACACAGCCCTCCTACGACACCGGCCACATAGCGCTTGCGCGGATCCTCGTGAGCCTCGCGTCCCGTGCAGATGGCCGCGGTAATCGCCGCCAGGTTCAGACCGTGACAGCCAAACGGTGCAAGCAAGGCCGAGCCCAACGCACTGCTGGCAATGATCGGACTGGCCGGAGTCGAATAGCCGCTGGCACGCAACACCGCCATGCCCGGCACGAATTGTCCGGTCAGCGCCACCATCACCAAGGGCAAGGCGATGTTCAGGGTTGCACTCAAGCTGAACTGTGGGGTGATCCAGACCGGCGTGGCGAAACCGATCACCAAGGCATCGCGGTGCAAGTCACCGCTGATAAAGGCAATCGAACAGCCCACCAGCAGCACCATCAACACCGCATAGCGCGGCAGCATCCGCTTGCACAGCAGGTAGGTGGCAAACATCGCCAGCACCAGCAAAGGCTTGCCTTGCAGCGAGACAAACAAACCGGTGCCGAAGCTGAACAGAATCCCCGCCAACATGGCCGCAGCAATCGCCCCGGGCAGTTTGCTGATGATCCGGTCGAAGGCGCCTGAAATCCCGATCAGCAGGATAATCAGGCTACTGACCAGATACGCCCCCACCGCCTCTGGCATCGAGATGCCTGGCAAGAGTGCCACCAGCAAAGCCGAACCCGGCGCCGACCAGGCAATGATCACCGGCACCCGATAACGCAGGCTCAAGCCGATTCCCAGCAGCGCGCTGCCAATGGAAATCGCCCAGACCCAGGATGAGAGCACTTCCCGAGACAGATGCGCGGCGTTTGCCGCCTGGAAAATAATCACCAGCGGACCGGCATAGGAAATCACCGTGGCGATAAATCCGGCGACCGCTGCCGACAGGGAAAAGTCTCGCAATAGCGCTCTCATGGTTCAGGCACCGCTCGCTGATAGGTTGGCTGTCATGCCTTGGGCAGTACGCCGGCTGCTGATGGCAAATACCGTCATCGCCAGCGCCGCGACTGCTCCCGGCAAGGCAAATGCCATGAAGTTGAGGGGTAGCGGCAAATTGATGCCCAACAAGGCGCCCCCCAACAATGGACCGACAATCGCCCCGTTGCGCCCGATTCCCGACGCCCAGCCCAGACCGGTGGAACGAATGGTCATTGAATAGAACTGCGCGGCGCAGGCATACAGGAGGATTTGTGAACCAATGGTGGTCGCACCGGCAATGGCAATCAACAGGTACAACAGCGGCATCGGGCTGTTGAAGCCCAGCAGGGTAATTGAGACCGCAGCTACCGCGAAAAACACCGCCAGCACCCGTGGCAGATTGAGTTTGTCACCGAGCACACCGCCACCCACCGCGCCGAAGATCGCTCCAAAATTCAGCACCAGCAGAAACGACAGACTTGAACCAAGGCTGTATCCGGCATTGGCCATCAGTTTCGGCAACCAGGAACTCAGGGCGTAGACCATCAACAGGCAGCAGAAAAACGCCAGCCAGAGCATCAGCGTGCGCAGCGCCCGGCCCTCACGGAACAGTTGCAGGACCGGGGTCCCGTTGCCCTTCACTTCATTCATTTGCAGCTCGTCATTGGCTTGCGCGACGCAGGACGGATCAATCCGTTGCAGCACCTTGCGCGCATCTTCAGTACGGCCTTGGCGCAACATAAAGCCTACCGATTCCGGCAGGAAGTACATGATCAGGGGCAACAGCAACAACGGCAGGATCGCCACGTAAAACACCGACTGCCAGCCGAAACTGGGGATCAGCACGATGCCGAGCCCGGCCGACAGCATACCGCCCACCGAATAGCCGCTGAACATGATTGCCACCAACGTACTGCGGATTTTTTTTGGCGCGTACTCGTTCATCAGTGCCACTACGTTGGGCATGACGCCGCCAATGCCTAGCCCGGCGATAAAGCGACAGATGCCAAACTCGGTGGGGTTGCGCGCGAAGCCGTTGAGCACGGTAAAGCCACTGAACAGGATGACGCACAGGGTGATAGCTTTCTTGCGCCCGATGCGGTCCGACAGAGGGCCGAAAAACAGCGCCCCGAACATCATCCCGAACAGGGCATAACTGCCCAGCGCACCGGCCTGCAACGGGCTTAGCCCCCACTCTTTCATCAGCATCGGCAGCACCACGCCATAGATGACCAGGTCATAGCCATCGAAGATGATGATCAGGGCACACCAGAACAGCACCATCCAGTGAAAACGATTAAAACGAGCGTTATCGATAACCTCATGTACGTCGATCGTGCGCATGGCAGCTGTCTCTTGTTGTTGTTTTTTTAAGAGCGTCGGTTGCACGGCAAGCGTGCGTGATGCCGAGGGTAGAGCCACCGAAAGCTGCGCAATATCCGCTTTGCGCAGATCGTTATCCGTTTAATGCAAAGCCGTCACGCATAGAAACCGGGGAATGGCAACTAGCAGAACTGATAGCACGCTGGTCAGAAACTTCGTCCAACCGCGCTGAAAGCGACTAGAACTCCTCATTGACTGAAGGAGCAGTTTTTTCAACTTGTTAGGTCACAGGTTTCGAGTGGTTCATGACAATGAGTGGAGCCAGGCCGCCCCCCCCATGGACGATCAGCCATCCTTACAGCAGGGATACGCCATGTCTCGCTACCATCGACTGACCACACTCCTACCCTGCGCCGCAGCGCTACCCGCCACGCTCCTGATGCTCGGTAGCCCCACGACACAAGCGGCCTGTACGCTCAACTCCGCCCCCGGTGACAGCGCCTACACCTGCGACAGCGGTACCAGCGGCCCGCTGAATGACTCCAGCGGTGACAACACCCTGATCTTCCCGGCCAACGGGACCGGTGTGATCAATGGCAATGTCACGTTCGGTGCCGGTGCCGATCAGGTATTGATGAACTCCGGCACAATCAACGGTGCCCTGGATCAGGGCGATGGCGTCGACCGCCTGCAGATCAATCGCGGACAGATGGGGGCGGTGTTCCAGGGCAATGGCATCGACGACTTCGTCATGAACGGCGGACAGATTCTGTCGCTGGCCCAAGGGGATGGCCGCGACACTTTTCTAATGACCGCCGGCACCATCGTCGGCGCCTTCGAGGATGGTGACGTGGCAGAGATGACCGGTGGCACCATCGGTCGTGTGGATATGAAGCTCGACAACAATATTTTCAACATGTCTGGCGGCAGCATTCTTGGCAACCTGGTCACCGCCTTTGGCAGGGATACCATTATCGTCTCCGGTGGCAGCATTGGCGGCAACATCAGCACCAGCGGCGGCGATGACAGCATCACGGTAACGGGCGGCGTGATTAGCGGACAGATTCGCGCCAGTGCAGGCAATGACAACCTCATCTGGCTCAATGGCGGTCAGATCGAATCCGCCATCCTGATGGGCGACGGCGACGACACCGCGCTGCTCGGCAACCTCGTTGAAAACCTGCTGGCTTCCACGCCGTCGGTGGATGGCGGCCTGGGTAATGACCGCCTGACCTTCGATAACACTCGCTCGGCGGTTCCCGGGCGCTATGTCGGCTGGGAATCGGTGAGCCTGGAAAACCACTCGCACTTTACCCTGGCCGGAAATTTTTTCCTCGGTGACAGCGCCAGCGCAACAGGGGTGTTTTCCATCGATGGCAGCAGCACCCTGGCCGTCAACCAAGGCGCCATTCGCCCCTACACGGCGGGCCAACTGGTCACACTGAACAATGCCGGGGTCATCGACATGACCACGGGCAGCAGCGCTGCCAGCGATTCCCTGACCGTCCACGGCAACTACGTTGGCAACAATGGCCAACTGCTCCTGCAAACCGTGCTCGGCACCGACAATTCAGCCAGTGACAAGCTCGTGGTGTCCCAAGGCACCATCAGCGGCAACACCCAGCTGGGCGTGACCAATCTCGGCGGCCTGGGGGGACTGACCCGACAGAACGGGATCGAAGTGGTGCAGGCGCAGAACGGCGCAACCAGCAGCAGCGCCGCCTTCGCCCTGAAGGGTTCATTGTCGGCGGGCGCTTACCAGTACTACCTGTTCAAGGGCGGCGTCACCGCCGGATCGGAGAACAACTGGTACCTGCGCTCGTCGGTGGTCGCAGTGCCACCGCTGACCGTACCGCCGGTGGTGCCGCCACCGGTAGTAATACCGCCAGCCCCACCGCCAATCATCCAGCCTGTACCCGTAGTGGATGTGGATGAACCGGCCGTCGAGCCACCCACTGCGCAACCCGTCGCACCGCCCGAGCCAGTGCCTGCTGCACCTGTGACAACCGTGGCCCAGGCCTCACCGACCCCGGCTGCCACCACCCCACCCATTCCTGTCGCCGTGGCTGGCGCCGAGCCGATTCCTTTGTATCGCCTGGAAGTACCGGTTTACTCAGTGGTGATTCCGGCAGCGCAATTGCTGACCTTGCAAGCACTGGGCACGTTTCACGAGCGCCAGGGTGAACAAAGCCTGTTAACCGAGACCGGCACGACTCCGGCTGGCTGGGGCCGGGTGTATGGCAGCGACCTGCAGAAAAGCTGGTCGGGCACCGCCTCGCCAAGCTTCGACGGTTCGCTGCAAGGCTTCCAGATCGGTCATGACCTATATGCCTCGCAGACCAGTGGCGGACTGTTGCAGCGGTTCGGTTTTTTCGTCGGCCAAAGCCATCTGCAAGGTGATGTCGATGGTTTTGCCGAGGGCTTCCAGAGCCGGCGCTCAGGTCGAGTGAAACTTGATAGTGATCAAGTGGGTGGCTACTGGACCTTGATTGATCCCACGGGCTGGTACCTCGACGCAGTGGCCATGTGGTCACGCCTGGACGGTGACAATCGCTCCGATCGCGGGGTGAAAATGGACACCGAAGGCCATGCCGTCGCGCTCTCGGTGGAAGCCGGTTACCCGATTCCCGTGGCGCAAGACTGGGTAGTCGAACCCCAGGTGCAGGTGATCAACCAGCGTATCGACCTGGACAAGCAGAACGACGGTATTTCCGAGGTGAAATTCGACTCACAGGATTACTGGACCGGCCGCCTAGGCGCGCGGCTCAAGGGCCGCTACATGGCTGGGGACATCCCGCTGGAACCCTACCTTCGAGCCAACCTGTGGAAGACTTTTGGCGGGTATGACACGGTGACCTATGATGATGTCGACCGAATCAAGACCGAGCATAAATCCACTTCCGCAGACTTGGGCGTGGGCCTGGTAGCTAAGCTGTCGCCCAGTGTCAGCACCTACATAAGCGCCAACTACTTGAGCAATCTGGACAGCAATGATCTGGATGGAGTCTCCGGTACTCTGGGTGTTCGCATTAGCTGGTAGCCGTGCCGAGCCTCATCAATGCATCGCAGTATCGCCCGTCAGCCGCCCGCTGACGGGCTTTTGAAAAGTTTGTGCCTGCACGACAAACTGTTTCTTTGCGGTCGCAATTGAACGCTAAGCTTGGCCTATGGATGACTCAGATTATTTACGCCTGCTGACCATCGCGGCCGAGCAAGCCAACGCGTTCCTCTCCAATGCCCGCAAATGGGAGCGTGAGCGTTGGGTATGCCAACGCCTGCTGCAAGGTTTGAATATCCCCTACCGCGCCGACGAGTTCAGTCCGGCGGGCGAACCACCGGATGTGCTGTTTCGCGAAGCCAACTTTGAAGTGTTCTTTGTGCTCGACGAAGGCCGCCGCCTCAACGACGAGTGGCGCGATGAATTGCAGCGTCGGCGCAGTGCGTTCTCACTCAGCCAGTTGGTACGCCGCGAAGCCAAGCCAAAACGCATTCCGGCCAATGAGTTTCTGATGCGACTGGCGCCGACCCTGCGCAAAAAGGCGCACAACTACAAAGAACGCGGTATGGACCTGGGTGAACTGGACATCATTGCCTTCGCCAGCCTGAAACGCGAAGTGCTGGACCTCAACAGTCATTTTCCGCCGCCCACCGAGTATTTGCGTCAGGGCTGGCGTTCACTGTCGCTGGTCGGCCCGACGTTCGCCCGCGTGCTGTTTGCCCATCCCGATGCACCGGATTTTCTGCGCAGCAACCTGGGGCGCAGCATTGTCTTCGATGTCGGGATCAGCCTGTAGCCCACAGCAGGATGGCGCTCTCGCCAGACGAATGTTACAAAAGCGCAATCATTCCCCCGGATGACATGCACCGTTCAACGCCCGCAGACAAAACGCTGTAACGTCTGCGCATTCAGCAACGTCTATCCCTGACGAGGCCTTTATGACCAGCCGCCTGAACCCCGAAGACCAGAAGCATGTCGAAGCTTACCTGCAACTGTCCCAACACCGAGTCGAGCGCCGGCCCTTTCGGCCGTGGATGCTCCTGGTGCTGGTGCTGGCGGTGACCATTGGCCTGGGCCTGTTGAGCCGACTTATCAGTTACCTGACGCTATGAGCTGCCTGGCGCTCGCTCGGGTAAATGCACCGATTTCCTTTAGCCTTGCGAGATATCCCCATGACTCATCGTATTGTCATCGTTGGCGGCGGCGCCGGCGGTCTGGAGTTGGCTACCCGTCTGGGTAAGACTCTGGGCAAGCGTGGCACAGCCAGTGTAATGCTGGTCGACGCCAACCTGACCCATATCTGGAAGCCGCTGCTGCACGAAGTGGCCGCTGGATCCCTGAACTCTTCCGAAGACGAACTCAATTATGTCGCCCAGGCCAAATGGAACCACTTCGAGTTTCAGCTGGGGCGTATGAGCGGGCTCGATCGTGCGGGGAAGAAAATCCAGTTGGCCGCCACCTACGACGAAAACGGCCTGGAACTGGTACCCGCCCGCGAAGTGCCGTACGACTCGCTGGTAATCTCGGTGGGCAGCACCACCAATGATTTCGGCACCTTGGGCGCCGCCCAGCACTGCCTGTTCCTCGACACTCGTAAACAGGCCGAGCGTTTCCACCAGCAGTTGCTCAACCACTATTTGCGCGCCCACGCCGGTCAGAACGACGAGGTCGAGCAAATCAGTGTGGCCATTGTCGGCGCGGGTGCCACCGGGGTCGAGCTGGCCGCCGAGTTGCACAACGCCGCCCATGAGCTGGCCGCTTACGGTCTCGACCGGATCAAGCCGGAAAACATGCACATCACCCTGATCGAAGCTGGGCCGCGGGTGCTACCTGCGCTGCCGGAGCGTATCGGCGGCCCTGTGCATAAAACCCTGGAAAAACTCGGGGTGAATGTCATGACTAACGCCGCAGTCAGCGAAGTCACGGCCGACAGCCTGATCACCGCCGATGGCAAGACCATCAACGCCAGCCTGAAAGTCTGGGCGGCCGGTATACGCGCGCCGGGCTTCCTCAAGGACATCGATGGCTTGGAAACAAACCGGATCAATCAGCTCCAGGTGCTGCCGACCCTGCAAACCACCCGTGACGAGAATATTTTCGCCTTCGGTGACTGCGCGGCCTGCCCGCAGCCCGGCACCGATCGCAATGTCCCGCCCCGCGCCCAGGCCGCGCACCAGCAAGCGTCGCTGCTGGCCAAGTCGCTCAAACTGCGCATCGAGGGCAAGCCCTTGCCGAGCTACAAGTACACCGACTACGGCTCGCTGATCTCGCTGTCGCGTTTTTCGGCTGTGGGTAACTTGATGGGCAACCTGACCGGGACCGTCATGCTCGAGGGCTGGCTGGCGCGGATGTTCTACGTGTCGCTGTACCGCATGCACCAGGTGGCGCTGTACGGGCCTTTCCGTACGGCCATGTTGATGCTGGGCAGCAAGATTGGTCGGGGCACCGAGCCTCGGCTTAAGCTGCACTAAGGTCCCAGGGCCTCTTCGCTGGCGCCCGCTTGCGGCTTGCCAGCGAAGCTTCTCATGGACGCCACAAAAATCCGGAACAAAAAAAATCCCCGTATCTTTCGATACGAGGATTTTTAATATGGTCGGGGTAAGGGGATTCGAACTCCTGACATCCTGCTCCCAAAGCAGGCGCGCTACCGGACTGCGCTATACCCCGGTAAAAAAAAGGCACCCTTGAAGGCGCCTTCTTCGATCAGCGCTTTTGGCCTCTGATCTTAAGATTCGATCCCAGCCTAGACTGGTTTCAAAAATGGTGGGTCGTGTGGGATTCGAACCTACGACCAATTGGTTAAAAGCCAACTGCTCTACCAACTGAGCTAACGACCCAAAAATGGTCGGGGTAAGGGGATTCGAACTCCTGACATCCTGCTCCCAAAGCAGGCGCGCTACCGGACTGCGCTATACCCCGGTTTGAAATTGGCTCCGTGACCAGGACTCGAACCTGGGACCCAATGATTAACAGTCATTTGCTCTACCGACTGAGCTATCACGGAACTACACATTTCAATTACAACATTTGAAGCTTTGTTACATCCTCTTTGGCTTCTCCGTATCGCTACGTTGTTGCCTCTGAGGCGCGCTATTCTACAATCTTAAAAACCCCTGTCAACCCCTAAATTTGCTTTTAAGACAATGATTTGCGACTTCTTTCAGATTCCTTCCTGGGGAGGAGAAACCCTTGGGGTGACATACTGCGGGGCGCACTTTACAAGCCTTTTCCTTACAGTTCAACACCCTAAGAAAAAAAAGGCCCCGCAATGCGGGGCCTGTTCATTTACTGCACAACGAACGCTCAGTTGAAGACGATTTCGTCGTTGGCCACGGTGGCCTTCACGCTGCTGCCGGGTATAAAGCTGCCGGACAGGATCAACTGCGCCAACGGGTTTTCGATCCAACGCTGGATCGCTCGTTTGAGCGGCCGTGCGCCATAGACCGGGTCGTAACCCACCGCAATCAACTTATCCAGCGCCTCGCTGCTCAACTCCAGCGTCAACTCACGCTCAGCCAGACGACTGCGCAGACGACCCAATTGGATCTCCGTGATGCCGGCAATCTGATCACGAGCCAGCGGCTCGAAGATCACCACTTCGTCGATCCGGTTGATAAACTCCGGACGGAAGTGCGTCGACACCGCATCCATCACCGCCGCACGTTGCGCGTCACGATCACCGACCAGTTCCTGGATCTGCACCGATCCCAGGTTGGAGGTCATTACAATCACCGTATTGCGGAAGTCCACAGTGCGGCCGTGACTATCAGTCAGGCGACCGTCTTCCAACACTTGCAACAACACGTTGAACACGTCCGGATGCGCCTTTTCGACCTCATCCAGGAGGATCACCGAATAAGGCTTGCGACGCACCGCCTCGGTCAGGTAACCACCTTCTTCATAACCGACATACCCTGGTGGTGCACCGATCAAGCGCGCCACGGAATGTTTCTCCATGAACTCGGACATGTCGATGCGCACCATCGCCTCTTCGGTATCAAAGAGGAACTCGGCCAGCGCCTTGCACAACTCGGTCTTACCCACACCGGTCGGGCCGAGGAACATGAACGAACCGCTAGGCCGGTTCGGGTCGGACAACCCGGCGCGGGAACGCCGTACCGCGTTAGCAACCGCCACCACGGCCTCGTTCTGGCCGATCACTCGTTGGTGCAACAGGCTTTCCATCTTCAGCAGCTTGTCGCGCTCACCTTCGAGCATTTTCGACACCGGGATGCCGGTCCATTTCGACACGACTTCGGCAATCTCTTCTTCCGTCACCTTGCTGCGCAGCAACTGGTTCTCACTCTTGCCGTGCTGGTCGACCATTTGCAGGCTGCGCTCCAGGTCCGGGATCACTCCGTACTGCAACTCGGCCATGCGATTCAGGTCACCTTTGCGGCGAGCAGTTTCCAGCTCCTGGCGCGACTGCTCGATTTTCTGCTGGATCTGCGCAGAACCCTGCACTTCCGCTTTCTCCGAGGTCCAGATTTCCTCCAGGTCGGAATACTCGCGCTCCAGCCGGACAATCTCTTCCTGGAGTTTTTCCAGGCGCTTGATCGCCGCTTCGTCATCTTCTTTCTTCAGGGCCTGGGATTCGACCTTGAGTTGAATCAGGCGCCGCTCCAGGCGATCCAGCACTTCGGGCTTGGAGTCGATTTCCATGCGAATGCGGCTGGCCGCTTCGTCGATCAGGTCGATGGCCTTGTCCGGTAACTGCCGGTCAGTGATGTAGCGATGGCTCAACTTGGCCGCCGCAATGATCGCACCGTCTGTGATCGCCACCTTGTGGTGAACCTCGTAACGCTCTTTCAGGCCACGCAGGATAGCGATGGTGTCTTCCTCGCTCGGCTCATCCACCAGCACTTTCTGGAAGCGCCGCTCGAGAGCCGCGTCCTTCTCTATATATTGGCGGTACTCGTTGAGCGTGGTCGCGCCGACGCAATGCAACTCACCCCGGGCCAGGGCCGGCTTGAGCATGTTACCGGCATCCATAGAGCCTTCGCCCTTACCGGCGCCGACCATGGTGTGCAGCTCATCGATAAACAGGATGATCTGCCCTTCCTGCTTCGACAGTTCGTTAAGTAGGCCTTTGAGGCGCTCCTCGAACTCACCGCGATACTTGGCACCGGCGATCAGCGCGCCCATATCCAGCGACAGCAGGCGCTTACCTTTGAGGCCGTCCGGCACTTCACCATTGATGATGCGCTGGGCCAGGCCTTCGGCAATCGCGGTTTTACCCACGCCGGGCTCACCGATCAACACCGGGTTGTTCTTGGTCCGGCGTTGCAGGACCTGAATGGTGCGGCGAATTTCATCGTCACGGCCAATCACCGGATCGAGCTTGCCGTCCTCGGCGCGCTTGGTCAGGTCGACGGTGTATTTATCCAGCGCCTGGCGCGACTCTTCGGCGTTCGGGTCATTCACCGCTTCGCCGCCACGCAGGTTATTGATCGCATTTTCCAGGGCCTTCTTGCTCACGCCCTGGCCCAGCAACAACTTGCCGAGCTTGCTGTTCTCGTCCATGGCGGCCAGCAGCACCAGCTCACTGGAAATGAACTGGTCACCTTTCTGCTGGGCCAGGCGATCGGCCTGGTTAAGCAGGCGCGCCAAGTCCTGCGACATGTTCACGTCGCCGGTGGGATTCTGGATTTTTGGCAATTGGTCGAGCTCTTTGCTCAACGCCGTGCGCAGGCTGTTGACGTCGAAGCCTACTTGCATCAGCAATGGCTTGATCGAGCCGCCCTGCTGTTCAAGCAGCGCTTGCATCAGGTGCGCAGGCTCGATGCCCGGATGATCGAGGCCAACGGCCAGGGATTGGGCATCGGATAAGGCTAACTGTAATTTACTGGTTAAACGATCTATACGCATGAGTCACCTTCCTTTTGAGCAGGCCGGAGCGATGGACACACCTAAATAGAGAAGCCTGCCAGATACCCCACTAGATGCGGTCGATTCTGGAAGATTCAAGGCAACCGGCGTTGATGCAGGTCAGAAGAGTCTAGCGTTCGAGCCAGATAAGAGAGGCGAATCGACCGGTGCGAGGCGCACGTCGGTAGGAAAAGAAGCGCGGATCGGTCACGGTGCAGAATCCGCCGCCGTAAACCGCCGTGATGCCGCGGGCAGCCAGGCGCACACGCGCCAACTGATAGATGTCGGCCAGGTACTTGCCGGCGTTGTGGCTCGGGACGAAAGCCTGTTCGGATTGCGGATGCTGCGCCATAAAGGCTTCACGCACTTCGGCGCCGACCTCAAAGGCTTGCGGGCCAATGGCCGGGCCGAGCCAGGCCAGCACGTTCGACGGCTCCGCGGCCAGACAGTCGAGGGTCGCTTCCAGCACACCGGCCGCCAGCCCTCGCCAACCGGCGTGGGCTGCAGCCACGCGGCTGCCGGCGCGGTCACAGAACAACACCGGCAGGCAGTCCGCAGTCATCGCCGCGCAGGCGATGCCTGGCGTATCCGTCCAACTGGCGTCGGCGGTGGCCACCACTGCCGGATCGGCATGCGCCACGGCAATGCCATGCACTTGCTGTAACCAGGCGGGCTGGATGGCGAAATGATCGGTGAGACGACGGCGATTCTCGGCGACGTGTGCCGGGTTGTCGTCAACGTGATCGCCGAGATTGAGGCTGTCGAACGGCGCCAGACTGACGCCGCCCGCACGGGTGGTGACACAGGCTTTGACCCCGTCCGGCGCGGGCCAGTCAGGAATCAGCCAGTCACTCATCCGATGAACGCCTCGCGGTCTTGCTTGAGCAGGGTCAGCAGCCAGACGAAATCTTCCGGCAATGGCGATTCCCAGCTCATGCGCTGACCGGTGGTCGGATGATCCAGTTCCAGGAAACGCGCATGCAGCGCCTGACGCGGGAAATGCTTCAGCGATTCGACCATGGTCACACTGGCGGCCGGCGGAATGCGGAAACGACCGCCGTAGGCCGGGTCGCCGACCAACGGGAAGTTGATGTGGGCCATGTGCACGCGAATCTGGTGGGTGCGGCCGGTTTCCAGCTTGACCCGCACATGGGTGTGGGAGCGGAAACGCTCGAGCACGCGATAGTGGCTGACCGCCTGCTTACCACCTTCCATCACCGCCATGCGCTGGCGTTGCTGGCCGTGGCGACCGATCGGGGCATTGATCTTGCCTCCGGCCGTCACTACGCCGATCACGATGCATTCGTAGATCCGGCTGACACTGCGGCTCTGCAACTGGGTAACCAGTTGCGTCTGCGCCTGGATCGTTTTGGCCACCACCATCAGACCGGTGGTGTCCTTGTCCAGGCGGTGGACAATGCCGGCACGCGGGACATTAATAATGTCCGGCACGTGGTGCAGCAAGGCATTGAGCAAGGTGCCATCGGCGTGCCCGGCGGCAGGATGCACCACCAGCCCGGCAGGCTTGTTGATCACCAGGATGTCGTCATCTTCATAGACGATGTCCAGGGCGATGTCCTGGGCGACCCATTCTCCCTGGGCTTCCTGCTCGGCAGTCAACTCGAGGATGGAGCCACCATAGACCATGTCTCGCGGGCGGATGACCGCTCCATCCACAGTCAGGCGGCCGTCTTTGATCCAGGCGGAAAGGCGCGAGCGCGAGTGCTCAGCGAATAATTGTGCGGCGACTTGATCGAGGCGTTGGCCGCCCAATTCGGACGGCACCTCTGCGCGAAGTTCAATTTTATCGGACATGCTCAGACTAGGCGTCGGCACAGCCTTTGGTTTCGGCTGCGCGCTTGTGGTTAAATACGGCGTCTTTTGCCCCGAGGCTTTCCAACGGGGTGCTCATCATAACAGGACGGCCCCGCCCAAGACAGCGGCCGTCATAGGGACGCAAGCCGCCATGCAAGTGAAACACCTGCTGCTGATCGCCATCCTCGCATTGACCGCTGCTTGCTCGTCGAAGGAAGTCGTAGACGAAAACCTCAGCGAAGTCGAGCTGTACCAGCAGGCTCAGACCGACCTGGACAATAATAGCTACACTGCGGCCACAGCCAAGCTGAAGGCTCTGGAGTCGCGTTATCCGTTCGGTCGCTATGCGGACCAGGCCCAGCTTGAACTGATTTATGCGAACTACAAGAACGCCGAGCCAGAAGCTGCCAAGTCGGCTGCCGAGCGCTTCATTCGCCTGCACCCACAACACCCGAACGTCGATTACGCCTATTACCTCAAGGGCCTGACTTCGTTCGATCAGGACGTTGGCCTGCTGGCGCGCTTCCTGCCGCTGGACATGACCAAGCGTGACCCGGGTGCTGCACGTGACTCGTACAACGAATTCGCCCAGCTCACCAGCCGCTATCCCAATAGCCGCTACGCGCCTGACGCCAAGCAGCGGATGATTTACCTGCGCAACCTGCTGGCTTCCTACGAAATCCACGTCGCCCACTACTACCTGACTCGCCAGGCCTATGTGGCAGCGGCCAACCGTGGTCGTTATGTGGTGGAAAACTTCCAGGAAACCCCATCGGTCGGCGACGGCCTGGCTGTGATGGTTGAGGCCTACCAGCGCTTGCATCTGGACGAATTGGCCAGCACCAGCCTGGAAACCCTCAAGCTGAACTACCCGAATCACCCAGGCCTGGTCGACGGCCAGTTTGTCCCGACCGTCGCCGAAGCCGACAACCGCTCTTGGCTGAGCAAGGCGACCCTGGGCCTGATCGAGTCCCGCCCACCGCTGCCACCGGGTGAGACTCGCGCCAACCAGGACATCATGAAGCAGTACCAGGATGCCAAGGACGCCATTCCCGCCGAGCTCAAGCCGAAGGACAGCGACGCGGTCGAAGAAGAAGAGCATGAAGCGGCAGGCTCCAACGATGACCGCTCCTGGTTCAGCTACATGACGTTCGGCGTGTTCGACTGATACCGCCGTCACGTAAAAGGGAGACTTTCGAGTCTCCCTTTTTTATTTCCGCTGTTTTACTGGACTGTGCGCTGGGTCAGTCCTTGGCTACACTGCGCAATTAATCGTCGGAAAGCCGCTCACCATGCTTCGTTTACTGTTCTGGATTGCCCTGATTGCTGCTGCGGTATGGTTCTGGCGCAAATTCAAGCGCCCCGCCAACACCCACTCTCACACGCCCGGCGAGCAAAGCGCCGCACCGATGGTGCGTTGCGCCCATTGTGGCGTGCATTTGCCACGCGATCGCGCGCTGAGCCTGCAACAACAGTGGTACTGCAGCCAGGCGCACCTGGAACAGGGGCCAGGCACCCGCAACTCTTGAAAGGACCGAAGCGTCACCCAGACACTGCCACGGCAGGTGACTGACAAGGAGCATCATTCAGCCCGAGGCGGTTGTTCAACCTTGGGCCCTCAGACGTTAGCCCAAGGATGGACACAACGTTGAAGAACTCCCGGCAAAGCTTGCCCTCTCTCCCCATGCACCGACGCCTGCTCGGTGACTCGCTGCCCATGCACAGCTTGCGCAAGCAAATCGTGCAACTGGCTCGCAGCCAAGCCCCCGTTTACATCAGCGGTGAATCCGGCAGCGGCAAGGAGTTGGTTGCACGCCTGATTCATGAGCAAGGCCCACGCACCCGACAGCGTTTTGTCCCGGTCAACTGCGGGGCCATTCCGACGGAGCTGATGGAAAGCGAGTTTTTCGGCCATTGCAAAGGCAGCTTCAGCGGCGCCGTCGAAGATAAACCCGGGCTATTTCACGCCGCCAACGCCGGCACTTTGTTTCTGGACGAGGTCGCTGATTTACCGGCGAACATGCAGGTCAAGTTGCTCAGGGCCATTCAGGAGAAAGCGGTACGGCGCATTGGCGAGCAGCATGAAACGGCCATCGACACGCGAATACTCTGCGCCACCCACAAAAGCCTGGAGACAGAAGTGCTTGCCGGGCGCTTTCGCCAGGATTTGTATTACCGCTTGAATGTCATCGAGTTACGCGTGCCCTCGCTTCGCGAGCGCAGAGAGGATATCGAGGTGCTTGCACACCAAGTCCTGCAGCGACTGGCCCGGGACACTGGCCTGCCCACTGCGCAGCTGCAACCCCAAGCGCTGAAAGCGCTCAAGGACTATCGCTTCCCGGGCAATGTCCGCGAGCTGGAAAACATCCTCGAACGGGCGTATACGCTCTGTGAAAATACCCGGATTGAAGCCAGTGACTTACGCATGACGCACAGTCATTGCCCAGCAGAAAATCCAGACTTGGATGTGAGCAAAATCGATAATCTGCAGCACTATCTGGAGTCCATAGAGCGTCAGGTGTTACTCCTGACTCTCGAAGAAACCCGCTGGAATCGCACCGCGGCGGCCCAGCGCTTGAGTCTGTCGTTTCGCTCGATGCGTTATCGCCTGAAAAAACTGGGCCTGGATTGAGCCGCCGACTCAGATCCGTCCGGTCGGTGCGTAGGGCGCAGGATCTATCACCGGCTCGCGCCCCAGCAGCACATCGGCAAACAGCTGGCAGGAGGCCGGAGCCAGAACCAGGCCATTACGGTAATGTCCGCAGTTGAGCCACAGCCCCGCAAAGCCAGGCACTTCACCGATGTAAGGCACGCCCTCCGGTGAGCCCGGGCGCAATCCTGCCCAATGCCCGACCACTTCGGCCTCCGCCAGCGCCGGAATCAACTCCACCGCCGAGGCCTTGAGGCTTTGCAGTGCCTCGGCTGTCGGTGTCTTGTCGAAGCCTTGGTGCTCCAGAGTGCTGCCGATCAGAATATGCCCGTCACGACGGGGAATTGCATAACGGCCCTTGGCCAGAACCATGCTTGGCAGAAAATCCGCCGCGCACTTGTAGAGAATCATCTGGCCCTTGACCGGCTCGACGGGTAACTCCAGGCCCAGGGTCTTGAGCAAATCGCCACTCCAGGCACCAGCCGTCAGCACCACCTGTTCGGCATAAATCGCGCCCTGCGAACTTTCAACACCCAGCACCTTGTCGCCTTCACGGATAAATCCGCTGACTTCGCATTGCTCATGCAAAGTGACATTAGGCAATGCCAACAGGGCCGCCTTGAGGGATTTCACCAAACGCGGATTGCGCACGTTGGCAACGTCGGCCATGTAAATCGCCCGGGAAAACCCACCCCCCAATGCCGGCACTGCGTCATGGGTAGCGGAGATATCCACAGAACTCAGCGGACGATTTTCCCGTTTGGCCCACGCCAACGCCTCGACCTCATCCTCCAGATCCAGCCAATACAAACCCGTGGTGTGGACCTCGGGATCGATACCGGTTGTCGCAAACAAGTGCTCGCCCAGTTGCGGGTAAAAATCCTGGGACCAGTGGGCCAGCGCAGTCACCGCCTGGCTATAGCGCCATGGATAAAGCGGCGAGACGATGCCGCCTCCCGCCCACGACGACTCCTGCCCCACACTCGAGCGATCCAGCAAGGACACACTCTTGACGTGCGGAGCCAGATTGAACGCGGTCAGCAGGCCAATCACCCCGCCACCGACAATCACCACGTGCTGTTGCTCGGTCATCATCTGATCCAACAATAAGGAAGACAGCGAGCGCAAACCGCGCCCAGGAAAAAGAACTCAGCGTCCCCAGCAATCTTTACTGGTCACGTCCGCCGCCGCATTGATCATACTCATTGCGCCAGTACTGCTCAGGGTTAGATCGCCACACTTGTCAGCGGCCATGCTGGAGTCGGCTTTGCGCGCCGCCGTCAGCAGGAAAGTCTGGTCAGACAGGGTCGCAACGATGCTGTAGTGCTCATTACCAGCACTCAGACCCGTGGCGTTGGTGTAGACATTATTTTTCGAATGAAACCGCTCGAGCAGTTGCGCCTGCTCGGTCAACAGGGCGGCAGCCTCGGTGCGATGGCTCTTCTTCACGTATTCGGTGAGCAACGGAGCGGCTATGGTCACCACAATCCCGATGATCGCAATCACAATCATGATTTCGATCAGGGTAAAACCTCGGTTGGATCTACGCATTGCTTCAACTCTCACTTACTGAATTTGGCGCCACATGATTCGCCGGCCCTGAATATCGGCCTGACCATCGGATTCGGAGGCGAGCATCTTACCGCCGATCGCAGCGCATTCGCTTGATTTGCCTTCGGTAATACGCCAACAGGCATGGATGCTTTCCAGCACGCTACGCGAGCGCCCTGCTATGCCGACAGCGGTTACCCGGTGAAGGGTCACCGGCGTCTTCGGCGGCACATTGACTGCCTGCTTGCTGACGCCGAGGTGCTGTACGCCGAAAAAACCGTTGCCCGCCGCCATCCAGGTGACGCCGGAATGGGCATTGAATCCGGCACTGGCAACGACTGAAGACTCAGCTGGCGGTGCGCACTGAATGCTATTTATGCACTCCGCCAACTGCAAACCGCCCCCCGATACCGCATTCTCTCCGATACGCAAGGCGGCTTCAGCGTCCTGGAACGACTGATTGCGCGACACTACACCCCCGGCCATTTTCTCCTGGAGCGTGGCACTCTGCATCGAAGACAAGCCGATCAGACTCAACAGCAGCAGGAATACCAGGCTCATCAGCAACGCCATACCGCGTTGCCGGCGCCTCCCCTGCAATGCCAGCTTCATCGCCATTCCTCGCTACAACAGTCGGTTGCGCAGTGCGGCAACCACATGAAAGGTTTGCTCGCTCACGCGTTGGGCTGGATCAAACAAGGTCAGGCTCAAGCGCACACTGCGTATTCGCGCAGGATCATCAGGGTTGTTGCTGTAGCTGGAGACTGCAACGTCAGTCGCGCTTGCTGCCATGCCGAAGCTGACCTCGAAATCTCTGACGTTACTGACCAGGGCGGCCGGCGTATTGCTTGAAGTCATCCGAATCTCGTTACGGAAAAACTGGTAGCTCAACTGCCGAACAGAAAATGCGACCTCACCCTCCCCTGCAATGCGGTGCTTGCTGTAGGCCGTCGCGTAGGTTTTACAGTCCGACACCACCGTCCAGGTGGGCGTACCGCCCTGATTCCCCACATTCGCTGTCACCAAGGTCAAATTGCGCGCAGCATTATCCCAACTGACCGGCATCCTGCGGTGGACACTGAATGCAGCCCCCTCACTGGCATCGGCGATCTCCTCCAGACAACCAAACATCCCCACCATACGAATGTCCTGGATCATTTTGCTCAGGGCAAAGCGCGCATCCTCCTGCATGCTCGCCGCCGCACGCTGGCTGAGATGGGTACTTTTCGCCGCGATGAAAACCTGCGCCACGCCCAGCACCAGCATCAAACTGATGGCCAGCGCTAACATCAGCTCGATCAGACTAAATCCCCGGCTCAAACGTCTCATGGCGTGGCAGCCGCAGTACGGCTACTGACTTCGAGAATGCGGCGACTGTTGCCAGCACCCGCTGCGCGCGAGTCATCCCACTCGATACGGATGCTATACATCTGCTCGCCCTGCCTGACCCGGCCAGTGGCGCTGGCTCCGCCGAAGCTTTCGATATTGGCGGTGAAGTCACGCAGGTCCTGATCCAGTACGCCGGTGCTGGCACGAATGCGGTCCAGCATGTCGTAGGCAATGAAACTGGCCTGAGTGGTCATCAGCGAGCTATCGGTGTACTTCAGCGCATTGAGCTGAACGGCCGCAGCCCCCAATAGACCCGCACTCAGAATCAATAGCGCCACCAGCACTTCAATCAAAGTCATGCCGTCCTGTGCATGCATAGCTTTCGTCCCTGGGTTGCGTCCACGTCATTGCGAAAGGTCAGTCACGAGGTTAGTGGCCGTCGCGCATTGCTGCCCGGCACAGGAACAACCAGCAATACATTCACTGACCTTCGAGCCATGAAACCTTTTGCAAGATGATCGATCGAGCGCTTGTGCGATCAGCATCTAGGGTTAGCCACCACAGCAATGGAAACGCCCTCCAGGGAAGGAGACCGCATGGTGCAAAAAGGCTTTGGCCTGATCGAAATGCTGACGGTGCTGGCCATCACGGCTATCGCCCTGCAGCTCGCCGGCCCTGTATTCGCCGAGTACACACAATCGCAACGCCGGGAAAATGCTGCCAACGTCTTGGCCAGCGGCTTGCGCAGCGCACGCACCGAAGCCCTGATGCGTAATCAAGCGGTGGTGGTGCATGCCTTGAATGATGATTGGGGCCAGGGTTGGCGGGTCATTCTGGATGTCAGCGGGCGTGGTCATCTTGATCCCGACAATCCGTTGCTGCTGCAACGCCAGACGGGGGTACCGGTGAAGATCGCGGGCAATCAACCGGTGAGGCGCCACGTGCGATTCAGCAGCCTCGGTGAACCGCTGTTTCCCGGGGGAGGATTTCAGGCGGGAACACTATTCATCTGCGCATCGCGCGCAGCGATCACCCATCATCAAGTCGTGCTGTCGAAAACCGGGCGTGTCAGCCTGCGGCACGACAAGGCGGAGCACGCCTTGTGTGCATCAGGCAATACCTCAGGGCAAGGTACGAACGCGCAGTTCCTTGGGCATCGAGAACGTAATGTTTTCCTCACGACCCGCCAGCTCATCAGCGCCCGTCGCGCCCCAGGCGTGCAACTGCTCGATCACGCCACGCACCAGCACTTCCGGGGCCGACGCACCGGCCGTGATGCCGATCCGCTGGACGCCATCGAACCAGCTGCGTTGCATGTCCTCGGCGCCATCGATCAGGTAGGCCGGGGTCGCCATGCGCTCAGCCAGCTCACGTAGACGGTTGGAGTTGGAGCTGTTCGGGCTGCCGACCACCAACACCACGTCACACTCATCAGCCAGTTGCTTGACGGCATCCTGGCGGTTTTGCGTGGCGTAGCAGATGTCATCCTTGCGCGGACCGCCAATGGCCGGAAAGCGTGTGCGCAGGGCGTCGATCACCCGACTGGTGTCATCCATCGACAAAGTGGTCTGCGTGACGAATGCAAGCCTGTCCGGGTTGTGCACTTGCAGCGCAGCCACGTCTTTTTCGTCTTCGACCAGGTAGATCGCGCCACCATTGCTGGCGTCGTACTGCCCCATGGTGCCTTCGACTTCCGGGTGACCGGCGTGGCCGATCAGGATGCATTCACGCCCGTCACGGCTGTAGCGCGCAACCTCGATATGCACCTTGGTCACCAATGGGCAGGTGGCATCGAACACTTTCAGGCCGCGACCTGCGGCTTCGCTGCGAACCGCCTGGGACACACCATGAGCACTGAAAATCACGATGACGTCATCCGGCACCTGATCCAGTTCCTCGACGAAAATCGCTCCCCGTGCACGCAAATCTTCAACCACGAACTTGTTGTGTACCACTTCGTGGCGCACGTAGATCGGCGGCCCGAAGACCTCCAGGGCGCGGTTGACGATTTCGATTGCCCGGTCAACACCGGCGCAGAAGCCACGGGGATTGGCGAGTTTGATTTGCATGTGTGCCTCGTGTCTTGCGCGCAAAAACAATGAAAAACGACTTTAAAGCGCTTTAACGGAAATGATTTCCACGTCAAAGGTCAAGGTCTTGCCAGCCAACGGGTGATTGAAATCGATGGTCACTTGCGCGTCATCGAACTCTTTCACTACACCTGGCAACTCAGTATTGGCCGCGTCGTTGAAGATCACCAGCAAGCCCGGCGACAGGTCCATGTCCTGGAACTGCGAGCGCGGGATGATCTGCACGTTTTGCGGGTTGGGCTGGCCAAAGGCACGCTCAGGCTCGATGCTCAGTGTGCGCTTGTCGCCGGCCTTGAAACCGAAAAGTGCCGCTTCGAAGCCCGGCAGCAAGTTGCCATCACCCACCTTGAAAGTCGCCGGAGCCTTGTCGAAAGTGCTGTCGACCGTATCGCCGTTCTCCAGGCGCAATGCGAAATGCAAAGTGACTTCCGTGTTCTGACCGATACGTTGCTCGATCAATACCTGTTCAGTCATGTACGGCTTCTCCGGTTTTCTTGGTTTTGAACATATCCAGCGCGAGCATCACCGCACCAACGGTGATGGCACTGTCGGCAAAGTTAAACGCCGGGAAATACCAGCGGTTCTGCCAGTGCACCAGAATGAAATCGATCACATGCCCCAGGGCAATGCGGTCGTAAAGATTGCCCAGCGCACCACCGAGCACCAAAGCCAGCGCAACCGCCAGCCAGGTGTCGTTGCGCCCCAGGCGCTTGAGCCAGACCACCAGCACGCCACTGACCACGATCGCAATCAGAGCAAACAGCCAGCGCTGCCAGCCGGAGCTGTCAGCCAGGAAGCTGAAGGCGGCGCCGGTGTTGTAGGCCAGGGTCCAGCTGAAATAATCGGGAATGACCACGATTTGCTGGTACATGGTTAGCGAGCCTTCGAAGTAGAACTTGCTGGCCTGGTCGATGACCAGGACCAGCAAGCTCAACCAGAGCCAGCCCAACCGTCCGAAACGGCCAGTGGCATCAGGCATAGTGGCGAACCTCGCCAGTGCCACTGATGTTATCGACGCAACGACCGCAGATTTCCGGATGCTCCGGATTCACACCAACGTCTTCACGGCAGTGCCAGCAACGGGCGCACTTGGCGTGGCTCGATTTCACCACCTGCAGCTTCAGACCGCTGACTTCGGTGACCACGGCATCGGCCGGAGCTTGCACCAGTGGGGCGACGGTCGCGGTCGAGGTGATCAGCACGAAGCGCAGTTCATTGCTCAATTTAGCCAGGTCGGCGCTCAGCGCTTCTTCGGCGAACAAGGTCACTTCGGCTTGGAGGTTGCCACCCACCGCCTTGGCTGCGCGCTGGATTTCCATTTCCTTGTTCACGGCAACCTTGACCGCCATGATCCGATCCCAATAGGCACGATCCAACTCGAAACCTTCCGGCAGCTCGCTCAAGCCTTCATACCAGGTGTTAAGCATCACCGATTCATTACGCTCGCCCGGCAGGTATTGCCACAACTCGTCGGCGGTGAAGGCCAGGATCGGCGCGATCCAGCGCACCAGCGCTTCGCTGATGTGGAACAGCGCGGTCTGCGCCGAGCGGCGAGCCTTGCTGTTGGCGCCGGTGGTGTACTGACGGTCCTTGATGATGTCGAGGTAGAAACCACCCAACTCCTGCACGCAGAAGTTGTGGATCTTCGAGTAGACGTTCCAGAAACGGTACTCGCCGTAGTGCTCTTGCAGTTCACGTTGCAGCAGCAGGGTACGATCCACGGCCCAACGGTCCAGCGCGAGCATCTCTTCAGCTGGCAGGATATCGGTAGCTGGGTTGAAACCGCTCAGGTTGGACAGCAGGAAGCGCGCGGTATTACGGATGCGCCGGTAGGCATCCGCACTGCGTTGCAGGATCTGCTCGGAAACCGCCATCTCGCCCGAGTAGTCGGTGGAGGCTACCCACAGGCGCATGATGTCGGCGCCCAGGGTGTCGTTGACCTTTTGCGGCGCAATTACGTTGCCCAGGGACTTGGACATCTTGCGGCCGGACTCGTCGACGGTAAAGCCGTGGGTCAGCAACTCGCGATACGGTGCGTGGTTGTCGATGGCGCAACCGGTCAGCAGCGACGAGTGGAACCAACCGCGGTGCTGGTCAGAACCTTCGAGGTACAGGTCGGCACGCGGGCCGGTCTCGTGACCCATCGGGTGCGAACCGCGCAGCACGTGCCAGTGCGTGGTACCCGAGTCGAACCAGACGTCCAGGGTGTCGCTGATCTTGTCGTACTGTGGCGCTTCGTCGCCCAGCAGCTCGGCAGCATCCATCTTGAACCAGGCTTCGATGCCTTCGACCTCAACGCGCTTGGCGACTTCTTCCATCAGCTCGACGGTACGCGGGTGCAGCTCGCCGCTTTCCTTGTTCAGGAAGAACGGGATCGGCACGCCCCAGTTACGCTGGCGGGAGATGCACCAGTCCGGACGGTTGGCAATCATCGAGTGCAGGCGCGCCTGGCCCCAGGCCGGGACGAACTTGGTCTCTTCGATGGCCTTGATCGAGCGCTGGCGCAGGGTGTCGCCGGAGGTCGGCTGCTTGTCCATACCGATGAACCACTGCGCGGTGGCGCGGTAGATCAGCGGGGTCTTGTGGCGCCAGCAGTGCATGTAGCTGTGTTCGATGATGGTGGTGTGCAGCAGCGCACCGACTTCGGTCAGCTTATCGACGATAGCCGGGTTGGCTTTCCAGATGAACTGGCCGCCGAAGAACTCCAGCGAAGGTGCGTACACGCCATTGCTCTGGACCGGATTGAGGATGTCGTCGTTGACCATGCCGTATTTCTTGCAGGTCACGAAGTCGTCAACGCCATAAGCTGGAGCGGAGTGAACCACGCCGGTGCCGGCGCCCAGTTCGACGTAGTCGGCCAGATACACCGGCGACAGACGATCGTAGAACGGATGACGGAAATTGATCAGTTCCAGCGCCGAACCAGTGGCAGTGGCAATCACCGAGCCTTGCAGCGAATAGCGCGCCAGGCACGACTCTACCAGCTCTTCAGCCAGCACCAGCAGCTTGTCGCCGGCATCAACCAGGGCGTAGGTGAACTCCGGGTGCACGTTCAGCGCCTGGTTGGCCGGGATGGTCCACGGGGTGGTGGTCCAGATCACGATGGAAGCCGGCTTGGTCAGCGAAGGCAGACCGAACGCTGCGGCCAGCTTGGCCTCGTCGGCGATCGGGAAGGCGACGTCGATGGTCGAGGACTTCTTGTTCTCGTACTCGACTTCCGCTTCGGCCAATGCCGAGCCGCAGTCGAAGCACCAGTTCACTGGCTTGAGGCCCTTGAACACGAAGCCACCCTTGACGATTTCCGCCAGGGCGCGGATTTCGCCGGCCTCGTTCTTGAAGTCCATGGTTTTGTACGGGTTGGCGAAATCGCCCAACACGCCGAGACGGATGAATTCGGATTTCTGCCCTTCAATCTGCTCGGTGGCGTAGGCACGGCACAGTTCGCGGGTTTTGTCCGCGCCCAGGTTCTTGCCGTGGGTCACTTCGACTTTATGCTCGATCGGCAGGCCATGGCAGTCCCAGCCCGGGACATAAGGCGCGTCGAAGCCCGCCAGGGTCTTCGAGCGGATGATCATGTCCTTGAGAATCTTGTTCAGTGCGTGACCGATATGAATGGTGCCGTTGGCGTACGGAGGGCCGTCGTGCAATACGAACTTCGGACGATCCTTGCCAATCTCGCGCAACTTTCCGTACAGGCCAATGCTGTCCCAGCGCTGCAGAATCTGCGGTTCGCGCTGAGGCAGGCCGGCCTTCATTGGGAAGGCGGTGTCCGGAAGGTTAAGCGTGGCTTTATAGTCGGTCATTTAAGGCTCTTAATTAGCGATTGGCGCTAGGTGCGGCTAATGCACGGGCGGCGGCGACATCCGCGTTGATCGCCGTTTTCAGTGCCTCCAGAGAGGCAAAACGCTGCTCTTCGCGCAGCTTCTGGTGGAAAACCACCGTCAAACGCCGGTCATACAGATCGCCGGCAAAATCTAGAAGATGAACTTCAAGGTGGGCCTTGCCATCACCTTGGACCGTAGGCCGTACGCCGATATTGGCGACGCCGGGCCAGGTCTTGCCGTCGATCTGCACATCGACCAGGTAAACCCCGGTGAACGGCACGCGACGACGCTTGAGTTGAATATTGGCAGTGGGTGTACCCAGTTGCCGGGCCAGTTTCTGCCCATGCAGCACACGCCCGGCGATTCGGTACGGGCGCCCAAGCAGGCGTTCAGCCAAGGCAAAGTCGGCAGCGGCCAAGGCGTTACGCACCTGGGTGCTGCTGACTCGAATACCGTCCAGTTCGACGGTTTGCGCCGCTTCAACGGTGAAACCGTGAACCTGACCGGCCTGCAGCAGGAAATCGAAATCGCCCAATCGGTCGCAGCCGAAGCGGAAGTCGTCACCGACCTCCAGGTGCTTGACGCCGAGGCCGTCCACCAGAATGGTGTCGACGAACTCACTCGCGCTCAGCTTGCTCAGGCGTTGATTGAACGCCAGGCACAACACCCGGTCGACCCCCTCGTCTGCCAGCAACTGCAATTTGTCGCGCAACCGGGCCAGGCGTGCCGGTGCAGTGTCGGGGGCAAAGAATTCCCGCGGCTGCGGTTCGAAAATCACCACGCAGCTGGGTACGCCCAACTCAAGCGCACGTTCACGCAGCCGACCCAGGATAGCCTGGTGACCACGGTGAACACCGTCAAAGTTGCCAATAGTGGCGACGCAGCCCCGATGCTGGGGGCGCAGATTGTGGAGGCCTCGAACCAGCTGCATAACGCGCTTCTTGCTCATAAAGTGGTCGATTATAACCACACCCGGCGGCCGACGACAGGCAACACCGTACCCCAAAATGATTGAACCGACAAAAACCCCGCCTCGACGCTGATCAGCACCTCAACTCAGCGCCTTGCGATTGAAGTCCCGCAGGCGGAAACCGAGCGCTGCCAGCATGCCGAAATAGGCCACGATCCCCGCAGCCACCAGCAGACCCAGGCGCAGGAATCGCTCAAGCATATGCCCGTCGCTCCAGGGTGGCATGAAGTGCATCAGCCCGAGCAATACCGCAGACATCACGGCGACCGCCAGTACCAGCTTGAAGCCGAACACTGCCCAGCCCGGTTGTGGCTGATACATCTTTTGTTTACGCAACTGATAGAACAGCAGGCCCGCGTTCAGACAGGCGCCCGCACTGATGGCCAATGCCAGGCCTGCGTGCTTGAACGGGCCGATCAAGGCCAGGTTGAACAACTGGGTCACCACCAGGGTAAAAATCGCGATTTTCACCGGCGTCCGGATGTTTTGTTGTGCATAAAAGCCTGGAGCCAGCACCTTGATCAGAATGATCCCCAGCAGACCAACCGAATAAGCCACCAGAGCACGCTGGGTCATCGAGGCATCGAAGGCGCTGAACTGCCCATACTGGAACAGCGACACCGTCAGGGGTTCGGCGAGGATTCCCAGCGCCAGCGCACACGGCAGCACCAGCACAAAGCACAGACGCAGGCCCCAATCGAGAATCCGCGAGTACTCGTGACGATCCTGATTGGCATAGGTCTTGGCCAGTGTTGGCAGCAAAATGGTGCCCAACGCCACGCCGAGCACACCCGACGGCAGCTCCATCAGGCGGTCTGCGTAGTACATCCAGGACACGGAGCCCGCTACGAGGAACGAGGCAAAAATGGTGTTGATGATCAGCGAAATCTGACTGACCGAGACCCCAAGGATTGCCGGCAGCATTTGCTTCATGACCCGCCAGACACCGGTGTCACGTAGGTTCAGACGGGGCAGCACCAGCATGCCGATCTTTTTCAAGTGCGGCAGTTGATAGAGCAACTGCGCGAGGCCGCCGGCCAATACCGCCCAACCCAGCGCCATCACCGGCGGATCGAAATACGGGGTCAAGAACAGAGCAAAAATGATCATGCTGACGTTCAGCAACGTCGGCACGAATGCGGGCACCGAAAAGCGGTTGTAGGTATTGAGGATCGCCCCGGCCAGCGATGACAGCGAAATAAGCAATATATAAGGAAAGGTCACCCGCAACAGACTCGAGGTCAGCTCGAATTTCTCCGGGGTCGTGGTAAAGCCGGGCGCAGTAGCCCAGATCACCCAGGGCGCCGCGATCATCCCCAGCACGGTGACCAGCGCCAGCACCAGGGTGAGCAACCCCGACACATAGGCAACGAAAGTGCGCGTCGCCTCCTCGCCCTGCTGGTTTTTATATTCAGCCAGGATCGGGACAAATGCTTGGGAAAAAGCGCCCTCGGCAAAGATCCGCCGCAGCAGATTGGGCAGCTTGAAGGCAATGAAGAAAGCGTCCGTGGCCATGCCGGCGCCAAAGATGCGGGCGACAAGGGTGTCACGGACAAATCCCAGAACCCGGGAAATCATCGTGATAGAGCTGACGGCGGCCAACGACTTGAGCAGATTCATTAAAGAGTTCTTGTCTGTCGATAAACAGCAGGCGAACAATGCGCCCACTTATGCGATACTCCGCGCCGCAACAGCACAGAGCCAAAGCTCGCGAGTTTACAGGTCGTACGCTGGAATGAAATATACCGGCGCTTTATACCTACCACTTAGCGGAACGTCTCAACCGCCCTTGACAAGACTTCAACTCATCGGCATGATTCGCGGCCTATTTTGTTTGCTATTTCCCAAAAAGTCTTTCGAGGAGCTCGACGGTGGCCAACACACCTTCCGCCAAAAAACGTGCAAAACAGGCTGAGAAGCGTCGCAGCCACAACGCCAGCCTGCGTTCCATGGTTCGTACCTACATCAAGAATGTAGTTAAAGCCATCGACGCCAAAGACGCTGCTAAAGCGCAAGCTGCTTACGTTCTGGCTGTGCCTGTTATCGACCGCATGGCCGATAAAGGCATCATCCACAAGAACAAAGCTGCTCGTCATAAGAGCCGCCTGAATGGCCACGTAAAGGCTCTGAACGTTGCCGCTGCTGCCTAAGCGACACGCTCACTAAAAAACCGACCTCAGGGTCGGTTTTTTATTGCCTGCGATTTGTGTGGGAGCGAGCCTGCTCACGAAAGCGACTTAACACTCAACGATTATGTTCGCCGACATTCAGCAATCGTCGAAACGCCGCCCGGAGCCGACCCACCCCCACACCTGAACCTCTGCCAGGTTACTGGGCGCTAGGCCACGGCAAAATCGGAATCGCCGTCACCGCATTCTGCGGACTACCCTCGATCAGGCGATCGCTGTAGACCAGGTACACCAGCGTGTTGCGCTTCTTATCGAGGAACCGCACCACCTGCATGGTCTTGAACACCAGCGAGGTGCGCTCCTTGAACACCTCATCCCCATCCTTGAGCTCACCCTTGAAACTGATTGGCCCCACCTGACGACAGGCAATGGAAGCCTCCGCCCGATCCTCGGCCAACCCCAGCCCACCCTTCACCCCGCCAGTCTTGGCGCGCGACAGGTAGCAGGTCACCCCATCGACCTTGGGATCATCAAAGGCCTCGACAACGATACGATCGTTTGGCCCGACAAACTTGAACACTGTCGACACCTGGCCAATCTCTTCCGCCGACGCCAGCAACGGCAGCGCCAACAACAAACCCATCAACCCACTTGCCATGCGCATGCGACTTCCCCCCACATCAGACCAGAATCAGGTTGTCGCGATGAACCAGCTCCGGCTCAGCCATGTACCCCAACAAACCGACAATCGACTCAGAGGACTGACCAATAATCTTCTGCGCCTCAAGCGCACTGTAGTTGGCCAGGCCACGGGCAATCTCACGCCCATCCGGCGCGACACACACCACCATCTCACCGCGACGGAAGCTGCCCTGAACCAGCTTGACCCCGACCGGCAGAAGACTCTTGTTACCCTCAGACAATGCCGAGACCGCTCCAGCATCCAGGACCAGGGTGCCACGGGTCTGAAGATGCCCGGCCAACCATTGCTTGCGCGCCGCCAGCATGCCGCGCTCAGGCGACAACAGCGTACCGATTCGCTCGCCCGACTTCAGACGATCCAGCACCCGCTCCAGGCGACCACCGACGATGATCGTATGCGCCCCCGAACGCGCTGCCAGCCGCGCCGCACGCAGCTTGGTCTGCATTCCGCCACGCCCCAGCGCACCACCGGTACCGCCAGCAACCGCATCCAGCGCCGGATCATCGGCACGCGCTTCGTAAATCAGTTGAGCATCAGGATTGTTTCGCGGATCAGCGTCGAACATGCCGTCACGATCCGTGAGGATCACCAGCAAATCAGCCTCGACCAGGTTGGCCACCAGCGCCGCCAGGGTGTCGTTGTCGCCAAAACGAATTTCATCCGTGACCACAGTGTCATTCTCGTTGATCACCGGAATCACCTTGAGCTCCACCAGCGCACGCAAGGTACTGCGGGCATTGAGGTAGCGCTTACGGTCGGACAAATCGTCATGGGTCAGCAGAATCTGCGCAGTATGACGACCATGCTCGGCAAAGCTCGACTCCCAGGCTTGCACCAGCCCCATCTGACCGATTGCAGCAGCCGCCTGGAGCTCGTGCATCGCACTGGGTCGAGCGGTCCAGCCCAAGCGACTCATGCCAGCCGCCACCGCCCCGGAGGACACCAGCACCAGCTCGACACCCGCCTCATGCAGGGCCACCATCTGCTCAACCCAGACACCCATCGCCGCGCGATCCAGCCCCTTGCCGTCAGCCGTCAGCAAAGCGCTGCCGATCTTCACGACCCAACGCTGCGCACCTGTCACCTTGCTCCGCATCATCTTCAACCTTAGCTTGAGGGCAGCACGACCCAGCGCTGCCCGTGACGTTATTCGTGGTTATTCGTGACCAACAATCGATTTCCAGATACCAAAACGCCGCTCGATTGAGCGGCGCTTCAGTTTATCGCAACGAGTCAGTCACGCACGTAAATGATTTCCGGACCGTCTTCGTCATCCACATCTTCTTCGTCCCAATCATCGTCGCCGATGTCGTGGACCGACTTCACGCCACTGCGACGCAGAGCGCGCTGATCATCCAGCGCCTGCAACTGAGCACGCGCTTCATCTTCGATGCGCTGATCGAGCTCCGCCAGCTCTTCGCGGTAGGCCGGGTCATTGGCCAGGCGATCGGCACGATCTTCCAGGTAGCGCATGATGTCGCGCGTCAGACGCTCGGTACCTTCTTTGGCGATCGCCGAGATCACATAGACCGGACCAGTCCACTCCAGGCGCTCAACGATTTCCTTGACCCGCTCCTCGTGCTCTTCTTCGAGAATCTGGTCGCACTTGTTCAGCACCAGCCAACGATCACGCTCAGCTAGTGACGGGCTGAACTTGGTCAATTCACTGACGATCACTTCAGCCGCATCGGCAGCACTGGTTTCATCCAGTGGCGCCATGTCAACGAGGTGCAGCAGTAGACGGGTACGGGACAAGTGCTTGAGGAAACGAATCCCCAGGCCGGCGCCGTCGGAAGCACCTTCGATCAGACCCGGAATGTCCGCCACCACGAAGCTTTTCCAGCGATCGACACTGACCACACCGAGGTTCGGCACCAGCGTGGTGAACGGGTAGTCGGCAACTTTCGGCTTGGCGGCCGACACCGAGCGGATAAAGGTACTCTTGCCGGCGTTCGGCAAGCCCAGTAGACCCACGTCTGCCAACACCTTCATTTCCAGCTTGAGGTCACGCTGCTCGCCCGGCTTGCCCGGCGTCGTCTGGCGCGGCGCACGGTTGGTACTGGATTTGAAACGGGTGTTGCCCAGACCGTGCCAGCCACCATGCGCAACCATCAGTTTCTGGCCAGCCTTGGTCAGGTCACCAATGACCTCCTGGGTGGCCGAGTCGATCACCGTGGTACCTACCGGCACGCGCAGGATCAGATCCTCACCCTTCTTGCCGGTGCAGTCAGTGCTGCCACCGTTCGAACCGCGCTCGGCGTCGAAATGACGGGTGTAGCGATAGTCGACCAGGGTGTTCAGGTTTTCGTCGGCGACCATGTAGACCGAACCACCATCACCACCATCACCGCCGTTTGGACCACCGTTTTCGATGAACTTTTCGCGACGGAAACTCATGCAGCCATTGCCGCCGTCACCAGCCTTTACTCGAATGGATACTTCATCAACAAACTTCATAACAAAACGCCTCTCGCCATACGGACGAGCCGAAAAAAACAAGACATAAGACTCTTGCAAAGATGAGCGCAGCGACCTCAAGCACAACCGCGAATCCAGCTGCTTTCACTCATCACAAACAGCTTTGCAAGAGACTCACCCCACAAACGAAAAAGCCCCGTCGCGAGACAGGGCTTTTCCAGCGATCGCGCAATTAAGCTGCGACTACGCTCACGTAACGGCGGTTGAACGCGCCCTTTACTTCGAACTTGATCACGCCTTCGATTTTAGCGAAGAGGGTGTGATCCTTACCCATGCCAACGCCGTAGCCAGCGTGGAATTGGGTGCCGCGCTGACGCACGATGATGTTGCCCGGAATGATTTTCTGGCCGCCATACATCTTCACGCCAAGGCGTTTGGCTTCTGAGTCGCGACCGTTACGGGTACTACCACCAGCTTTTTTGTGTGCCATGAGTCAATTCTCCTAGTGAGGAATTAGGCTGAAATTAAGCCTGAATACCGGTGATTTTGATCTCGGTGTACCACTGGCGGTGGCCCATACGCTTCATGTGGTGCTTACGACGACGGAACTTGATGATGCGGACTTTATCGTGACGACCTTGGGAGATCACTTCAGCCACAACGGTAGCGCCAGCAACAACTGGAGCGCCGATGTTCACGTCATCGCCATTGGCGACCAACAGAACGCGATCAAAGGTAACGGATTCGCCAGTAGCGACTTCCAGTTTTTCGATCTTCAGGTATTCACCTGGGGCGACCTTGTATTGCTTGCCACCAGTAACAATTACTGCGTACGACATGGTATTTCTCCGATAATCCTGCTCACCCAGCTCTTTATAAGAAGAGGTATTGGCTGGCATGGCTGCATGGGATGGACGTCCCGAATGCAATTGCGTAAGGCAGGTGCTGCCCAGGAAGTTCAGGGTGCGCGATTGTACGCAAGCCACGAGCGCCTTGCAAGGGGCCGTCCATCGCGCCTTGACACCTGCTGGCGTGGGTCCTAGCATGCCGCGCAACCCTTATGGAGCAACTGTCGCTGATGCAACCCCAAGCTTTCTACCGCGCGGTGGCGGACGATTTTAGCGCCGTCGACGGCATCATCAAGAAGCAGCTGACTTCCCGAGTGCCGCTGGTATCGAAAATCGGCGACTACATCACTTCGGCTGGCGGCAAGCGCCTGCGTCCGTTACTCGTGCTGCTATGCGGCAAGGCCCTGGGTCGCGAAGGCGACGACATGCGCCTGCTGGCCGCCACTATCGAGTTCCTGCACACCGCTACCCTGCTGCATGACGACGTGGTCGACATGTCGGGCATGCGCCGTGGCCGCTCGACGGCCAACGCCATGTGGGGCAATGCCCCAAGCGTGCTGGTAGGTGACTTCCTCTACTCGCGCTCGTTCGAGATGATGGTTGAACTGGGCTCGATGCCGGTGATGAAGATTCTCTCGCAAGCCACGCGGATCATTGCTGAAGGCGAAGTACTGCAACTGTCCAAGGTTCGCGACGCCAGCACCACCGAAGAAACCTATATGGAAGTCATCCGCGGCAAAACCGCGATGCTCTTCGAAGCCTCGACCCACAGCGCGGCTGCACTGGCCGGCGCCACCGCCGAGCAGAGCGAAGCCCTGCGCACCTTTGGCGACCACCTGGGCGTCGCGTTCCAACTGGTCGACGACCTGCTGGACTACCGTGGCGACGCTGAAACCCTGGGCAAGAACGTCGGCGACGACCTGGCCGAAGGCAAACCGACCCTGCCACTGATCTACACCATGCGTGAAGGCACACCGGAGCAAGCGGCCCTGGTGCGCAAGGCGATCCAGAAAGGCGGCATCGAAGACCTGGAAAGCATCCGCGCTGCCGTGGAAGCCTCGGGCTCGCTGGAGTACACCGCACAATTGGCCCGTGATTACGTGGCTCGGGCAATCAAGTGCCTGGACGCGCTGCCTGCCAGTGAGTACCGCGATGCCCTGGTCGAACTGAGCGAGTTTGCGGTCGCCCGTACGCACTGATAACACTGCAGCCCCCTGCTCGCGATAGCGTTTCTTCGGCCAACGATGTGTTGCCTGATATTCCGCTATCGCGAGCAGGCTCGCTCCTACAGTTACATCCCCAGCGCCACCCCACTCTTGCCTAAAACCCTATACAATGTGCGCCCTTTAATGATCCTAATCTCAAGGAGCTTTAGTGAGCACGTTGCCACCCTGCCCGAAATGCAATTCCGAATACACCTACGAAGACGGCGCCCAGCTGATCTGCCCGGAGTGCGCCCACGAGTGGTCCGCCAACGGCGAAGCCGAGGCGGCGTCCGATGAAACCGTGAAAAAGGATTCGGTCGGCAATGTCCTGCAAGATGGCGACACCATCACTGTGATCAAGGACCTCAAGGTCAAGGGCACTTCGCTGGTGGTCAAGGTCGGCACCAAGGTCAAGAACATCCGTCTGTGCGACGGCGATCACGACATCGACTGCAAGATCGACGGTATCGGCCCGATGAAACTCAAATCCGAGTTCGTCCGCAAAGTCTGAGCCTGCTGCATGCCATTGCGTACCTGGTGCGCGATGGCACTCCCCGCTCCACGCCCAATCATGGCAAAACGCTAGCCGTTTTGATCCTCAGCAATGCCCCGTACAAAAACCGCAGAAACTGCCAATAGGCACTTGCTATTAATTGAATAAGAATTATTCTCATCAAACCACTGACATGGAGATGAGCATCATGACTTACTTGATCGATGCATGGCTGGACCGCCCGCACCCTTACCTCAGAATCCTGCATCGGGAAACCGGAGAAGTCTGCGCGGTACTGGAGGAAGAAGCCTTGAGTGAACTGCAGGATCAGGGTGACCTGGACCTCAATGGCCTGAGCTCAAGCGAGCCGGTTGTGCTCAAGGAACTAGTGCGCAACCTGTTCCTGTTCTGCTACGCCCGAGCCTTGCGCCCGGCGCACGAGCTGACCCACAAGATCGAAATATGAGTCACATAAAACCCTGTAGGAGCTGGCTTGCCAGCGATGCGGTTCAGACTTGAAACCGTGCAAATGCAATCGCGAGCAGGCTCGCACCTACAGGGTCAGGCATTACAGAACGTCCAGCAGCTCGACGTCGAACACCAGAACGCTGTGCGGCGGGATGCTGCCAACGCCTTGAGCGCCGTAGGCCAGTTCGCTCGGCACGTACAGGCGCCATTTGCTACCGGCGTTCATCAGTTGCAGGGCCTCGGTCCAGCCGGCGATCACGCCACCTACCGGGAATTCCGCAGGCTGACCACGATCGTAGGAGCTGTCGAACACAGTGCCGTCGATCAGAGTGCCGTGGTAGTGAGTACGCACGGTGTCTTCACGCGATGGCTTGGCGCCTTCACCGGCGGTCAGCACTTCGAATTGCAGGCCGGAAGCCAGAGTGGTGATGCCGTCACGCTTGGCGTTTTCAGCCAGGAATGCCAGGCCTGCACCGGCAGCCGCTTCGGCTTTGGCGGCCGCTTCGGCTTGCATGATTTCGCGGATGACCTGGAAGCTGGCGGACATGGCTTCCTGGCTAACGCGGCTTTCCTTGCCGGCGAAAGCGTCGGTCAGACCGGCCAGGATCGCGTCCAGGCTAACGCCCGGTGGCGGGTTGTCGCGCAGTTGGTCGCCCAGCTGACGGCCAATGCCGTAGCTGACGCGGGTTTCGTCGGTGGACAGATTTACTTCGGACATGACACTGCTCCGCTGTGCGGACGGCCCGAGACAATGCCGTGCGTGCACAGCGCATCCCGGAACGCCCGGAACCAAAAGGGCGAGCAGACTAGCACAGAAGCCGTTGCCGTGATCAGGGCGCGACTTGTATCAGACCGAACGAAAAGCGATGGGCACCTTGAGGCTTTCCTCGTCGCTCTGGACCAGGCCACACATCTCGTCATGCACCAGGGTGTGAACCAGGTTGAACGGCAGGACTGGAAAACTCTGCAGCGTTTCCCTTGCATGCTCCACCGAGCGTATTTTCATCATCTGCCCATGGGCATCGCTCAGAGGAACGGCCGCACCGTGCATGCGCGCCTCAAGCAAGTAGATCCCGCCCTCCATGGAAATCAGGTTCAGCTCATCGACCTTCCCGGCGATGGCATAGGCGTTCAACTCTTGCAGATTCATGAGCACAGCCCTCGCAATGGCGAACCTGGACCCTTACAGGGATAGGCTTCGGCACGTAAAAGCACAAGCCATAAACGCCGCCGCCCGTCCGTTTCACAACGGGCGGGCGGCGAGGTGCTGCGATGCGGACGGCAATCAGTGCTTGGTCAGCTTGTCCAGGTAACCCATGGCGAACGCGGAGATGACGAAGGTCATGTGAATGATCACGTACCACTTCAAATGCTCGGGATCGACGTTCTTGGCGTCCATGAAAATGCGCAGCAGGTGGATCGAGGAGATCGCCACGATCGAAGCTGCGACTTTCATCTTCAGCGAAGAAGAATCCATGGTTCCCAGCCAGTTGAGCTTCTCCTTGGTTTCGTCGATGTCCAGTTGCGACACGAAGTTCTCGTATCCGGAGATCATCACCATCACCAGCAGGCCGCCTACCAGCGCCATGTCGATCAGCGACAACAGCACCAGGATCAAGTCCGACTCGGCCATCGAGAACACGTTGGGGATAACGTGGAAGACTTCCTGAAAGAACTTCAGGGCCAGGGCCAGCAGGCCCAGGGACAGGCCGAAGTAGATCGGCGCAAGCAACCAGCGCGAGGCGTACATTGCGTTTTCGATAAAGCGTTCCATTGAATCTCACACCAGGGCTGGAAATGGCGGCGAGTATATCAGCCGCTCAAACCACCATAAACCGCAGCCCCTCATCACTCGACGCTCTGCTGGAGGGTTTTCTGCTAGTGTCCAATGGGTTGGCACCCGCGTGCGCCGTAAAGGAATGCTGGAAATGGATGTGCGATTGTCCCTGACAACTTTCGGCCTTTGCCTCGTGGCACTCCTGACTGGCTGCTCGCCTGGCGAGGACAAACCACCCGCCCAAAGCCTGGAAGACAAAACTGCACAGTTCGAGAAGTCGCTGGATGCGATAACCGACCCCAAGCTCAAGGACGCTATTTCCAATCTTGGCGGCTCGCTACTGCTGCTTGAGCGGGCCCAGCAGAAGCTCGCCGTCAAGCCGGTCGACACCGAGTACGGCGACGATGCCATGGCGCTGCTCAGGCATTACGCCAGCCCCCAGGCACTGGTCGATACCTATATCAATGGTCTGTTCGTGTTACGCAAGGACTCAAACTCCGACTACCTGACGGACCTGCAGCCAGTCTTCCCCTTCAATTTCAACATGCCCGCCGAGTTCCCTTTTCCCCATGGCCTGGAATGGCAATCGGTGTCATTAAGCAACAAGAAAGTCATCGCGTTTCAACCTGAATGGTCGGAAAACGATCCCGGCATCCAACTGAGCCCTTCCAGCTCCAACCTGACCGCTCCGGATGACCTGACGGTCGCCTACCCCTTCATTGAAGGCCTGGAGGTCGCCAACAGCAGCCAGCCGCAACCACAGAGGTTGCAGGGCAAAGTCGAAGTCATTGCCCCGCACAAAGTCGTGACCTTCAACCTGACAAGAAAAGACGCCGGGAAAACACGTACCGAAGACAACATCAGCGTCACCCTGCTGGCCCTGGAGAACAACTACGCCGAAATAAAAATGCGTAACAGCGCCGCGCTGGCGCCGGAGGTTAGCGATACCCCTCTTAACCCGCTGATCGTCCAGGCCAAAGATGAAACCGGGCAATTTCTCGCACGCGCCGGCTCGATCAATCAAGACGCAGCGCAAATCGCCTTCTACGAAAAACAGCTGGCCGAGATGCAGCAGCAGTCCGCCTGGAGCGACGCACTGGAGAAGCAACTCAATGACCAGTTGCAGACGTTTGAGGGCCAACAGCATGACCACTACACCAAGGTCTACTTCAACGGTTCTATCGATGCGCTGGAAGTCAATGTCCTCGACTTTTCGGCGGTGACGGTGACGCGCAAGGACCTCGATTTGCCCGTACGGCGCTTCGACCGTAATACCCGCGACAAAACCATTCAGAGCCTTGACCTTCCGGTGGTGGTCTATGACGACCAGGCCAGCCGCTGGCTCAAGGGCGCCAACCTGGAAGCGGAGCAACTGAAAAACAGCATTCGCATCAGGCAATCGGTAGAAGACGCCACCGCAGCGCGAATCGAGTTTGAGCACCCGAAAAGCTTCAACGACGAACTGCTTGGTAACGCCTTCAACCCAGGTGATACACCTCTGACCTTCTTCACCGAAGGCGAAAACGGTCAGCGTGGCGAGCCCATCGAACTGCCCTCCCAAGCCTACGAAATTGATCCGCTGCGCGCGACCGTCACCTACGACCTGACCTTATTCCCGGATACGCCCGCCTACGCCGTTGGCTCGATGCCTCTGTTTCTTGCCGACATCGAAAAAAACACCCTCGACGTTGGCAAGCTGCCCAAGGGCCTCGAAATCCGGGGCAATGCCCTGCTGGTTGAGCAAAAGGTATTTCCTGCGCAGGACTGGCGCTTCTTCGCCACGGACGAGAGCGGGAATTATCTGAAGGAGATACTCACAGTCAGCCACGACGCCGGCACAGACGGACAGGCACTGCTGGACGTGCATTATTTCTATGGTCGGCCGACGCGACTGGAAAGTTACCGACGCACCGACCTGCAGACGATCGAATATGGATTCGAGGTCAAGCTCGATAAAGCCACGAACCCCGATTCCACAGAGTGAATCTAGTGCCTGGGGCCCAAATCGAAGCGCTCCGGAGTGCGTCGTCCGCCGTTGATTTCCCGCAGTTGGGCCTGTAGGTGAAGGCTCCATATTTGGGGATCATCGGCCAGTTGATAGCCATGCATCGTCAGGCTCTCAACAATGGTGTCGAGGATCGATTCGGCCACGAAGGGACCATGAAACGGGCCCTGAGCCTTGATGGCTGAAGGCTGCTCGCCCGCCATTCCTGCGGCAAACAGCAGCGTCCACATACCGGTGTCGCCGGCGAGCGGACGCACGCTGCATTCAATTCGGGTAACCAGGCCCAGACATTGCCGGGTCAGGCAGAGGTTGCGCGACATGGCGGCGACCCTCGGTAGCTCCGGTGTTCAGCCTCCAAGAGAAGACTGGCTCGATCCAGTGATGACTGTCGATGTCCTTGGACTGAGCATAGAAGAAAAGTCGAATCAGCAAGTTGAGCGCGTTCAAGCAGGCGCCGAATGGTCGTTGCTGTTTTTTTGACGTCACCTGATCGGCAAAAAAGACTGCTATTTCTGGCACACGGCTAGAGGGCGTGCCGAGGGAGGGAACGCAGGCGCCGGATCATCGACGCCTGCGGGTCAGACCTGAATCAGGCTGGTTTGGCGGCTGTCAGCGCCTCCTGGGCCAGCTCCTTTTCCGCTTCCTTCAAATCATCTTCACTGATCATTTCCGCGATCACTCGCAGGCGCTCCACGACCCGTGCGTTAACGCTGCCTTCCGGGAACTGCCCTTCTTCATCCGGCTCACCGGCGGGCTCGCCCACTAGCAGGCTTAGCGCTTCATCCGCCTGACGCACCGCGTACACGTGGAACTGCCCGGCACGCACGGCCGCCAGAACCTTTTCATCGAGCATCAGCGTGGCAACGTTTGCCTGTGGAATGATCGCCCCCTGCTCCCCGGTCAACCCGCGCGCCTCACAGAGACGGAAGAAGCCTTCGATTTTCTCGTTGACCCCGCCCACCGCCTGCACCTCACCGAACTGATTGATCGAACCAGTGATGGCGAAACATTGCTTGAGCGGCGTTTTCGACAGCGCCGAAATCAAGGTGCACGCTTCACCCAGCGAAGCACTGTCGCCGTCGACGTAACCGTAGGACTGCTCCAGCGCAATACTCGCCGAGATGGCCAGCGGAAACTCCTGGGCGTAACGACTGCCCAGGTAACCGGTAAGGATCATCACACCCTTGGAGTGAATCGGCTGCCCGAGGTTGACCTCACGTTCAATGTCGACGATGCCGCTGCCGCCCGGGTAGACCGTGGCGGAAATCCGCGCCGGCACACCAAAGGCCGAGTCGCCCACTTCCAGCACCGTCAAGCCGTTGCACTTGCCCACGGCCGCACCGGCAGTATCGATCAGGATGATCCCGGCCAGCATGTCATCGAGAATCCGCGCCGAGACCCGGCCGGTGCGCGTGGCCTTGGCCTTGAGCGCCCGCTCGATATGACCGGCATCGGTCATTTCGTCGCCCGCCAGGTGGCGAATGAAATCCGCCTCGCTGACCAGCTGGAACAGGTCGCCGATACGCGCCGACAAACGCCCCTGGTGTTCGGCAAGCCGAGCACTATAGGTCGCCAGGCGCGCCACCGCATCGGCGGTCAGCGGTGCCATGCCCTCTTCTGATGTCCGCGTCTTGAGCAACTGGGCGAACTGCTCCAGGCTTTCGTCGACCATTGGAATGTCTTCGTCGAAGTCCACCAGCACGCGGAACATCTCCTGGAAGTCCGGATCCAGGTCTTGCAGGGTGTAGTACAGCTGGCGGGCGCCGATGATGATGACCTTGACCTGCAGCGGTATGTGCTGCGGGGTCAGAGTCACGGTGGCCAGGCGACCCAGCTCACCGAGCGGCGATTCCATTTTCAGCTTGCGCGATTGCAGGGCACGCTTGAGTGCATCCCACACGAACGGCTCGCCGAGCATTTTTTCCGCTTCCAGGATCAGGAAGCCACCGTTGGCACGATGCAACGCCCCCGGACGCAACTGCCGATAGGTGGTGTAGAGCGCTCCCTGATCGGTGCTGTACTCGATGCGGCCGAACAGGTTCTCGTAAGTCGGGTGCGGCTCGAACACCACCGGTGCGCCACCACTGGCCGAATGCCCGACTACCAGGCTCGGCGCGTATTGCTCTTCGAGCATCTTGCGGGCAACCGCGTCGGTTTTGCTGTCGTCGACCAACTGCTCGACCACGGTTTTCAGCAGGTACACCTGCATGGCTTGCAGGTAACCGCAGACCGCGGCGTTCTCTGCGTACTTTTCTGACAGGGGTGCAAGCAACGGTTGCAGGGCTAGGGTGATGGTTTCTTCGTTGAGATGACGCATCTGGTTGCTGGATTCACGCTTCCACTGCGGCAGGCTGGCCAGTTCTTCGTTGAGCCGCTCCTCCAGGCCCGAGATGTCGTCGTGGAAACGTTCACGCACCGCTTCCGGCAACTGCGCGAACTCGGCTTCGTCCAGCGCCTTGCCTTCGCTCATTGGAGTGAAGGCGATGTTGCTGCTGTCACGATAGAGCGCAACTTCCTTCTCCAGCGCCAGGCGCTCGATCACGTCCAGTGCTCGGTCATAACGCTGGTTGAAGGCGCGGTCGATGGCGCTTTTCTTTTGCTGGTAGGACGGATGCTCGAACACCGCTGGAAAAGTTGCCAGCAGGTTGTCGATCAGACCGTTGATGTCAGCGATAAATGCACCGGCAGTGCCGGATGGAAGTTCCAGGGCACGTGGCTCCCGGGGCTCATCGAAGTTGTTGACATAGACCCAGTCCGCCGGGGTCTGCAGGCGCTTGCCTTCGGCCTTCAGGTAGCGTTTGACGAACGAGAATCGGCCGGTGCCGGGTTCACCCATGACAAACACGTTGTAACCGGGGCGTGGCATGGCCACGCCGAACTGCAAGGCCTCGACCGCACGTTCCTGGCCGAGCACACCGCGAAAAGGCTCCAGATCATTGGTGGTAGAGAAGCTGAACTGTTCAGCGGAAAACGGACGGGTCAGCGCTTCTGGCGCTAGACGCAAGCTGGCAGCAACAGGATCAGGCATCGGGCTTCCTTACTTCAGGCGGGGCAGTGGAAAGCATTCTGGCGCTGCCTGTACCTGACTGGCAAGGCGCGTCATGGTAAAAGCATAGCCAAGGGCCTAGCCTCGCTCGGACGCAGGCTAAATCAATGGATTTTCGCAATATTTAGCAAAAATCCACGGAACCTGCGGAACGCGCCTAAACTCCAAACTGCGCGGCTGGACTAATAACCGGCCCACTGATGCCAAATTGGCCTCAGACCTCCTGTCCATTGGTACGCACAAAAGAGAACAAAGCTATGAAACGGATTCTTCTTGGTACTCTCTTCACCGTTGCATCCCTCAACGCCATGGCCCAGGCGCCAGGCGGTCCGGATTGCGGTTGGGGCAACATGCTGTTCGAAGGACAGCGTGGCACCCCGGCGCACTTCCTCGCTTCCACCACCAACGGCACCTCCGGTAACGCCACCTTCGGCATGACCTCCGGTACCAACGGCTGCGCGACCAATGCCGCGCTGACCTATGGCGGCAAGTCCTGGTTCGCCATGAACGGCATGATGAACGAACTGTCGGAAGACATGGCCAAGGGTCAGGGCGAAGCACTGACCACCTACGCCGTGGTTCTGGGCGTCGCACCAGAAGACCGTGCGCACTTCGCCGCCGTGACTCACGAGCACTTCCAGCAGATCTTCAGCAAGGCTGACGTCACTGCCGAAGACGTGCATACCAATACCCTGGCCGTGCTCAAGGGCGATGCTCGCCTGGCCAAATACGCCACCCCGGCTTAAGCTCGACCCCGCCCGCCCTGTCACCGGGGCGGGTTTTATTTTTTTGACCTGACTGTATTCGGTCTTTATTTTTTCGACTCAAGTTGCCCACCATGCTCAAACGCCTTGCCTGTCTGGCGCTGTTTGTCTGCGCCCCGCTGTCCGCCGCGCCTCATGTCGACAACCAACGTTTGCAGCAACTGGCCAACGACCCGTTCTGGATTTCCCTGGGTCACTACGAAACCGCCAAGCTGGGCGGTTGGCGCAGTTACATCAGTGACAAGAAATTCTTCCTCGCCGCTGACGGTGCCGAACACCCCGATGCCGAACTCGCGGCCACGGTCCAGGCGCTGTATGCGCCGGCCAACCTGGGCCAACAACACGCCCAATGCGTCTATCCGGCGCGCACTCGCTGGCTGCAGGCACAACTGAAGCTGGACGACTTACCGGCAGTCGACTGCAGCGAATTCAAGCAATGGTTCAAGGACGTCTCGCCCCACAGTGCGGTGATGATTTTCCCGGCGGCCTACCTCAATAGCCCCTCATCGATGTTCGGCCACACGCTGCTGCGGATCGATCAGGCCGATGTGCAGAGCGACAACACCGCGCTACTTAGCTACGCGATCAACTTCGGCGCCTACATCGAAGGTTCGGACAACAGCATTCTCTATGCCTGGAAAGGCTTGATGGGCGGTTATCCCGGCCTGTTCGCGCTGGTGCCCTACCAGGAGAAACTCTCGGAGTACCGCAGCCTGGAAAACCGCGACCTCTGGGAGTACCGACTGAACCTGACCCAGGTCGAGACCGAACGCATGGTCGAGCACGTCTGGGAACTCAAGCAGATCCAGTTCGACTATTTCTTCTTCGATGAAAACTGCTCTTATCGTCTGCTGGAGCTGCTGCAAGTGGCTCGGCCAGGCCTGAAATTGACCGAGCAATTCCCGCTGACCGCGATTCCCACCGACACCGTCAAAGCCGTCAAGGACGCTGGGCTTGTCGAGAAGATTGATTACCGGCCGTCTCGGGAGCGGGAGTTGTTGAGTCGCGCCGAGCCCCTGTCCGACGCCGAGCAGCAGTGGGTACTGAACATCAGTGCCGACCAGAAACAACTGCAGGCCCCCGCTTTCACGGCCCTGCCACGGGATCGCCAGGCCCTGATCATCGATGCCGCCTATCGCCTCGAACGCTACCGTGCCAACGGTCAGGAACGCGACCCCGCGCGGGCGCAGCGCAGCTTCGAGTTGCTGCGGGCAATCAATCGCAACCCGGCACCGGAACTGTCAATCGAACGTCCGGGACTGCCGGAAGAGGGTCATGAGTCGCGCACCTGGCAAGCCGGCATCGGCACCCGCGGCGACCAGGCCTTCGGCGAGTACGGCCTGCGCATGGCCTACCACGACCTGAATGACAACGCCGAGAGCTTCCCGCTGGGTGCGCAGATTGAAATCCTGCAAATGAAACTGCGCCAGTACGAAGGCAACCAATGGCAGTTGCAACAGCTGGACCTGGCGACCATTCGCTCCCTGACCCCGCGCAACGAACTGCTGCAACCCTGGTCGTGGCAGGTGACTGGCGGCCTTGAAAGGGTGCCGGGCAAGCACGATGACGAAACCCTGGTCAGCCACGTCAACGGCGGTGCCGGTGGTACCTGGCAACTGGGTGAAGATGTATTGGGTTTTGCCCTGGGCACCGTGCGGGTCGAGCACAACAATGATTTCGCCGAGTTCATCTCGCCCGCCGCTGGCTTCAACACCGGCGTGCTGTGGCGCAACCCGCTGGGTAATCTGAGCCTGGAGGCCAAGGGCGACTATTTCACCAATGGTGAGGTGCGCCGTAGCTTGAGTCTGAATCAGCAGTGGGAACTGTCGCGCAACCTGGGCCTGCGCCTGAGTGCCCAACGCGAATTCAGCCACATCGCCTCGGCCGAGAACGAGGTGATGCTGGAATTGAAGTGGTATCACTACTGACGCTGAACGCTTCCTCCACCTGGCTTTTGCGGTAGATCACAGAATCGACATCCGCCGCGAAACCCTTGCAGGAGCTGGCTTGTCGGGCCGCCGCATCGCAGCGAAGGCAGTGGGTCAGCCACCAATGATGGTGGATTTATGCGCCCCATCGCTGGCAAGCGAGCCCCTACAGGCGTTTGAGATCCATCGTTCAACACGCCCATCACACGTCTTTCACAATCACCTCACAAGCCCAATCGTAGTCTTCGGCCATTAGCCGCAAAAGCGGTTCGGGAGTCGACGATGTGGCGTTGTTTCGCAGTGCTTAGTGTCCTGATGCTGATTGGCGGATGTCAGTCCACCCATGAAGAGCTGCTCGCCAAAGGTTATCCACCGGCCTTCGCCGACGGCTTCGACGACGGTTGCAGCAGCGGTCGGCAGGCTGCCGGGGCCATCAACGGGACATTTCGCAAAGACGTCCCGCGCTATCTGGAAGATGCCCGCTACGCCGAAGGCTGGAGCGATGGCTTTCACCAATGCCAGGCCATGCGCGAAAGCCAGGATCGCGAGTCGTATCAAAGCCGGCATCTGGATGAACGCGAACGCGCCTGGCAGCAAGAGAAGGATCGGGACACCGCGCGAGCTTATCGCTCGCAGTAGGTCGCTTTCGGATAACCCGCGAAACTAAAAGCCTGCCAGCATGGCCTAAACCCCATACAGGGAGAACCGCCATGAGCCGTGCTTTCGTCAATGAAGATAACGCCGCCGCGCAAGCGGACCAGCCCGTTGAGCGCCAGGTCAGCTCGCAGCCCAATTACGTGACACCCGCCGGCTTGGCGCTGCTGCAGGACAAAGTCGCCGAGCTGCAACAGCTGCACAGCGCTCAGTCGGCCCTTGGTGAGCAGGCCGACAAACAGCGCCTGGCCGATCTCGAGCGCGACCTGCGCTACTACAATCAGCGCCTGCAGAGCGCCCTGCCCGTGCCGCCGGCCACCTCGACAAAAAAGGTGCAGATAGGCAGCTGGGTCACTTACGCCGACGCACAGAACACCGAGCGTCGCGTGCAATTGGTCGGCGAAGATCAGGCCGCAGCCGCCAAAGGCCTGATCAACTGGAGTTCGCCGCTGGGACGTGCGCTGCTGGGAGCACAACTGAATGACGAAGTGCTCTGGCAGCGACCCGCCGGCGATCAGTTGATCGAGGTGATTCGCATCGAGGCGAGTTAGACCACGCCTTGCGCCAGCATGGCATCGGCGACTTTGACGAAGCCGGCGATGTTCGCGCCCTTGACGTAGTTGATCCGGCCATTCTCCTCGCCGTAATGCACACAGGCGTGGTGGATCGACTGCATGATGTTGTGCAACTTGCTGTCAACCTCTCCGGCAGTCCACAGCAGGCGCATGGCGTTCTGCGACATTTCCAGGCCGCTGACCGCAACGCCGCCGGCGTTCGAGGCCTTGCCCGGTGCGAACAGGATCCCGGCCTCAATGAAGATATCCACAGCCGCGAGGGTCGTCGGCATGTTGGCGCCTTCTGCCACGCAGATGCAGCCGTTGCGCAGTAGCGTGCGCGCAGCCTCGGCATCCAGCTCATTTTGAGTGGCACACGGCAGTGCGATGTCGCACGGCAGATCCCACGGGCATTGGCCAGCACGGAATTCCAGGCCAAAACGGCTGGCCAATTCACTGATCCGGCCACGCTGGACGTTTTTCAGTTCCAGCAACGCCTGCCATTGCTCCTCGGTGAGTCCCGCTTCGCAGTACAGCGTGCCTTCGGAGTCGGAAAGCGAAATCACTTGGCCGCCCAGGTCCATGACCTTACGCGCCGCATACTGCGCCACGTTGCCGGACCCGGAGATCGCCACACGCTTGCCCTGGACCTTTTCGCCACTGCGCTTGAGCATTTCTTCGGCAAAGTAGACGCAGCCAAAACCGGTGGCTTCCGGACGAATCAGGCTGCCGCCGTAGCTCATGCCCTTGCCGGTCAGCACGCTGGTGAACTGATTGCTCAGACGCTTGTACTGACCGAACAGGAAGCCGATTTCACGGGCACCGACACCGATATCGCCGGCTGGTACATCCACGTCCGCACCGATGTGCCGATACAGCTCGCTCATGAAGGCCTGGCAGAAGCGCATGACTTCCGCGTCGCTTTTGCCTTTGGGATCGAAGTCCGAACCACCTTTGCCGCCGCCCATGGGCAACGAGGTGAGGGAGTTCTTGAAGGTTTGCTCGAAGGCGAGGAATTTCAGCACGCCGAGGTTGACCGACGGATGGAAGCGCAGGCCACCCTTGTACGGGCCGATGGCGCTGTTCATCTGGATGCGGAAGCCGCGATTGACCTGCACGACGCCATGATCGTCGACCCAGGAAACCCGGAACACCACCGCCCGCTCCGGCTCACAGATGCGCTCCAGGATACCGGAGGTCAGATAGTGCGGATTGGCCTCAAGAAAAGGCCACAGGCTACGCAGGACTTCCTCCACAGCCTGATGGAATTCAGGCTGGTCAGGGTCGCGTTTTTTCAGGCGCGCAAGGAAGGATTCGACGGATTCGATCATGGAAAAGTCTCGGCAAATTTATTGTCGTTGGAGAGATTGAGCCGGACTGTAACAAACGAAAGTGGCACTGTAACAGCGCAAAATGTCGCATTGATGAAATTAAATGGTGCACAGGATATAAATTAACCGCATTTTTTGAGTTTTATGCACCAGAAAAGAGATTCTCAGTCTGAATTCTGCACCATCCAATACACCCTTATCGCGGACAAGCCCGCTCCCACAACGGGAAATGGAGTTGGACTGTGGGAGCGGGCTTGCCCGCGATCAACTCACTGCCGTCTCAACTGAAATCCGCCAAAAAAAAGGAGCCCGAAGGCTCCGTTCTGCTTAGCAAACCAACCAGAAATCAGGCCAGTTTCTTGTGACGCACTCGGTGCGGTTGGGCTGCAGCTTCGCCCAGACGCTTTTTACGGTCCGCCTCGTACTCGGTGTAGTTACCTTCGAAGAACACCGCTTGCGAGTCGTCTTCGTAGGCCAGGATGTGCGTCGCCACGCGGTCCAGGAACCACCGATCGTGAGAGATCACAATGGCGGCGCCCGGGAAGTCCAGCAGGGCTTCTTCCAGGGAACGCAGGGTTTCGACGTCGAGGTCGTTGGACGGTTCGTCGAGCAGCAGCACGTTGCCGCCCTCTTTCAAGGTCAGAGCCAGGTGCAAGCGACCACGCTCACCACCGGACAGGTCCTTGACGAACTTCTGCTGATCGCCGCCCTTGAAGTTGAAACGACCGACGTAGGTACGCGACGGGATTTCATAGCTGCCGATACGGATCTGGTCGGAACCGTCGGAGATTTGCTGGAATACGGTCTTGCTGCCATCCAGGTCTTCGCGGCTCTGATCCACACAGGCCAGTTGCACGGTTTCACCGACTTCGATGCTGCCCGAGTCCGGTGTCTCCTTGCCCATCAGCATGCGGAACAGCGTGGATTTACCCGCCCCGTTACCACCAATTACGCCGACGATGGCACCTTTAGGCATGGAGAACGACAGGTTGTCGATCAGCACGCGGTCGCCATAGCCCTTGGTGACGTTCTTGAATTCGATGACCTTGTCACCCAGGCGCGGACCGGCCGGGATGTAGATCTCGTTGGTTTCGCTGCGCTTCTGGAATTCCTGCGATTGCATCTCTTCGAAGCGTTGCAGACGAGCCTTGGATTTCGACTGGCGGGCCTTGGCGCCTTTGCGCACCCACTCCAGCTCTTCCTTCATGGCTTTTTCGTGAGCCGACTGCTGCTTGGATTCAGCCGCCAGACGGTCGGACTTGGCTTCCAGCCAACCCGAGTAGTTGCCTTCGTAAGGAATGCCCGCGCCGCGGTCGAGTTCCAGGATCCAGCCAGCAACGTTGTCGAGGAAGTAACGGTCGTGCGTGATCGCGACCACAGTGCCCGGGAAGTCGTGCAGGAAATGCTCCAGCCAGGCCACGGAGTCGGCGTCCAGGTGGTTGGTCGGCTCGTCGAGCAGCAGCATGTCCGGGGCGGACAGCAGCAGGCGGCACAGGGCCACACGACGCTTCTCGCCACCGGACAGGTGTTCGACTTTGGCGTCCCAGGCTGGCAGACGCAGCGCATCGGCGGCGACTTCCAGCTGGCGCTCCAGGTTGTGACCGTCGCCAGCTTGCAGGATGGCTTCAAGCTTGGCCTGCTCTGCCGCCAGCTTGTCGAAATCAGCGTCCGGTTCGGCGTAGGCCGCGTAGACCTCATCCAGGCGCGCCTGAGCGTCCTTGATCACGCTGACCGCTTCTTCGACCACTTCACGCACAGTCTTGGTCGGATCGAGAATCGGTTCCTGCGGCAAATAACCGATGTTCAGTTCCGGCATCGGGCGCGCTTCGCCCTCGAACTCAGTGTCGACGCCAGCCATGATTTTCAGCAGCGTGGACTTACCCGAACCGTTGAGGCCGAGTACGCCGATCTTCGCGCCAGGGAAGAACGACAGAGAAATATTTTTGAGGATTTCCCGCTTCGGCGGAACAACTTTGCCCAGCCGATGCATGGTGAAGACGTATTGAGCCAAAATGTGCACCTAGCGTCAGTAACGATTGAATAAAGCGGGTCAAGCCCGTGCAGGCCATGCGCGGCGCGGGCATGGACCGGGGTCAATGCCTGCTTGCGGTAAAAAAGCCTGAATTTCTGGGGCTGGAACGCCCTGCGTAACCGGCAAAGCTACCTCAATGCAGCATACCCGTCCAGCCGCGCAGGGCTGGCACTTTGCCACAACTCAAGGCATGCTAGCCGCCCTACGGGCGTCAGGCTTATAGTGCACGTCGCGCCAGTCCAGCCACACCGCAGGATTAGAGATTGTCCAATGCCACCCCGCCATTCTTCCCGCGCGTGCAAAACACTGTGAGCGGATCGCCCCTGCGCGGTTCCCTGAAGGGCGCGCTGGCGATGCTGGTATTGCTATTGCTCGGATTGTTGTTCTGGCAGTTGCTGGATCAACTGCGCGAAACCCAGAAAAACCAACGCCAGTACACCATCGATTACACCGCTGATCTGGCGGCGCAGGTCAGCTTGAACATGGCGCTGAATGCGCAGATTGCCCTGAATCTGCTACCAATCGTCGAACAACCTCAATCCGCCGACCAACAGCAACTCCTGCTGCGCAAGCTTCAGCAGTCTTTGCCGGATGTGCTCAGCGTGGCCCTGCTCAGCCCCTCGGGCAAGGTGCTCGGCGACAGCGCCGCTGACAGCAGCGACGCCGCTTATCTGAGTGAGCTGGTACAGCGCAGTCGCGCCCAGGCGCACTACTTCAGCAACGCCAATGACGGCTCAGTGGTGCATCTGTTGCTACACCAGGCCAGCGGTAACACGCGCGGCTATTGGGCGCTGCGCCTGCGACCGACGTTTTTCTCGTCGTTGACCAAGCAAGGCGACATGGCGATACGCCCGCTGTGGCTTGTGGAAAACCACATCACCCAGCAAATCATCAGTCGCGACGACCTGCTGCCTGCTGCACAGCCAAGCCGGCTGACTGCCGAAGACCAGACCAATACGGTGTTGACGGTCCCCTTGAGCAGTAGTGACTGGCAACTGCGCGGCCTGTTCGACCGGCAACGGGTCATCGAACAGTTGCTGCCAGCCTTTGTTGGCAAATGCCTGCTGGGGCTGGCCCTCTCCCTGGTGCCCTTCATCGCCTTGCTGAATATGCGCCGCCGGCAACGTCAGCTACTCGAGGGTCGCCGACGCTACCAGGATATTTTCGACGGCACCGGCGTGGCGCTGTGCGTGATGGATCTTTCGGGCCTCAGGAGCGCTTTCGAAAGAGCCCGCCTGCAGAATCTCGAGCAATTGCGTGCCTGCCTGGATAACTCCGCGCAACGCCAGCAACTGTTGCAGGAGCTACGCATTACCGAGGTCAATCAGGTCGCTCTGCACCTGCTCGGCGTCCAGTCGAGCGAGCACGCCTGGAAATTGCTGATCGAAGGCACTCCGCTGGATGACAACAGCATCGGCAACCTCCTGCTCGAGGCCGTGTTTACACAACAGAGCACCCTCGAAACCGAGATCAAGCTCAAGGATCGCGACGGCCGTGAACAGCATCTGTGGCTGGTGGTGCGCTTGCCCCATGAGCAGCATGATTTCCGCGCGGTGATCCTGAGCATCAATGACATCACCAGCCGTAAGCTGGTCGAACTGTCGCTGCTGGAACGCGAAGGCTTCTGGTCCGATGTGGTGCGCACGGTGCCTGATCATCTTTATGTACAGGACGTGATCAGCCAGCGGATGATTTTCAGCAACCATCATCTGGGCCAGACCCTCGGCTACAACAAGACCGAGCTGCACCAGATGGGTGAGTATTTCTGGGAAATCCTCCTGCATCCCGAGGATGCCGAGCTTTACCATCGCATGCGCCAGGAGCAGCGCCAGACCGGTTATCGGCAACTGATGCAATGTCAGCTGCGTTTTCGCCACCGTGACGGCAAATGGCGTTGCTTCGACATCCGCGAACAGGCATTGGCCCGCGACCCGCACGAGCAGGTCACGCGCATCATCGGCGTGGCCAAGGACGTGACCGACCAGATCGCCGCCAGCGAATCCTTGCGCGACAGCGAGCAGCGCTACCGCATGCTCGCCGAAAGCATCAGTGACGTGATCATCTCCACCAACAGCAGGCTCTCGCTCAACTACGTCAGCCCCTCGGCGCAGGCCGTGCTCGGCTATGACGCTGACTGGATTTTCCATAACGGCTGGCAGTCGATCGTCGCCAATCCGCAACAACTGACCGGCATCTACAGCCTCATGGACCGGGTCAGCAAAGCCCTGAACAATCCGGAGCAACTGGCGCAATTACGCAGCCAGGTGCAGACCCAACTTTTCCTGTTCGATTGTCTGCGCGCCGACGGCCGCAAGATCCCTATCGAGCTGCGGCTGGTGCTGGTGTGGGACGACGCCGGAACCTTTGAAGGCGTACTGGGCGTCGGTCGCGATATCAGCCAACAGCGGCGCGCCGAAAAAGACCTGCGCATGGCCGCCACGGTGTTTGAACACTCAACGTCGGCGATCCTCATCACCGACCCAGCCGGCTATATCGTCCAAGCCAACGAGGCCTTCAGTCGCGTCAGTGGCTACGAGGTTGCCCAGGTCCTCGACCAATTGCCGAACATGCTCACCGTCGACGAACAACAGGAAGCCCACCTGCGTTATGTGCTCAAGCAATTGCACCAGCACAACACCTGGGAGGGCGAAGTCTGGCTCAAGCGGCGCAGTGGCGAACACTATCCGGCCTGGGTCGGTATCACGGCAGTGCTCGACGACGAGGGCGACCTCGCCAGCTATGTGTGCTTCTTCAGTGACATCAGCGAACGCAAGGCCAGCGAGCAACGGATTCACCGGCTCGCCTACTACGATGCCCTGACTCACCTGCCCAATCGCACGCTGTTCCAGGATCGCCTGCACACCGCCTTGCAAACGGCGCAGCGGCAGAAGTCCTGGGTGGTGCTGATGTTCCTCGACCTCGACCGCTTCAAACCGATCAATGACTCGCTGGGGCATGCCGCCGGCGATCGAATGCTCAAGGACATGGCCACTCGCCTGCTTGGATGTGTCGACGACGATGACACGGTAGCCCGCATGGGTGGCGACGAGTTCACCCTGTTGCTGCAACCGCGCGCCACCCGTGAACAAGCCCTGAACCGGGCGATAAACGTGGCTGAGCAAATATTGGCCAGCCTGGTCAGGCCCTTCGTCCTCGAAGCCCGCGAATTCTTCGTTACCGCCAGCATTGGCATTGCCCTGAGCCCGCAGGACGGCAACGAGCTCAGCCAGCTGATGAAGAACGCCGACACGGCGATGTACCACGCCAAGGAGCGCGGCAAGAACAACTTCCAGTTCTACCAGGCCGACATGAACGCCAGCGCCCTAGAACGCCTGGAGCTGGAAAGCGACCTGCGCCATGCTCTCGAGCAGAATGAATTCGTCCTGTACTACCAGCCGCAATTCAGCGGCGACGGCAAACGCCTGACCGGCACCGAGGCCTTGCTGCGCTGGCGCCACCCGCGACGCGGACTGGTGCCGCCAGGGGATTTCATTCCGGTGCTGGAAGAGTTGGGGCTGGTGGTGGATGTCGGCGACTGGGTCATCAGCGAGGCCTGCCGTCAACTCAAGACCTGGCACCAGGCCGGTGTGCGCGTGCCAAAGGTCTCGGTGAACATTTCTACCCGGCAGTTCTCCGATGGTCAGCTCGGCAACCGCATCGCCAATATCCTCAGGGACATCGGCCTGCCGCCGGCCTGCCTGGAACTGGAATTGACCGAAAGCATCCTGATGCGCGAAGTCAGCGAGGCCATGCAGATCCTCGCTGGCCTGAAAAACCTCGGCCTGAGTATCGCGGTCGACGACTTCGGCACCGGCTACTCCTCGCTCAACTACCTCAAGCAGTTCCCGATCGACGTGCTGAAAATCGACCGCACCTTCGTCGATGGCCTGCCGTCCGGCGAGCAGGACGCGCAAATTGCCCGGGCAATCATTGCCATGGCCCACAGCCTGAACCTGGCGGTGATCGCTGAAGGCGTGGAAACCCACGAACAACTGGAGTTTCTGCGCGAGCACGATTGCGATGAAGTGCAGGGGTATCTGTTCGGGCGGCCAATGCCGGCCGCGCGCTTCGAGGCGCAGTTCAGCAATGATGCGCTCTTCGTTTTCGAGTAAACGCTGCTCAATCCCCCCTGTGGGAGCGGGTTTGCCCGCGATGACGACAGCACAATCACCGCCGATCCCGGCATGAACGCCACTTGTCTGCGACTTGATGTCCTTTCATATGCCAGACAAAAGCCATTGAGTTAGAATGCCTCCCTTTTCCGCCCCCCCGATCCTTGAGGACCGCCATGTTCAGCCGTGATTTGACTATTGCCAAGTACGACGCCGATCTTTTTGCCGCCATGGAGCAAGAAGCTCAGCGCCAGGAAGAACACATCGAGCTGATCGCTTCGGAAAACTACACCAGCCCAGCGGTCATGGAAGCTCAGGGCTCGGTTCTGACCAACAAGTACGCCGAAGGCTATCCGGGCAAGCGCTACTACGGCGGTTGCGAGTACGTCGACGTCGTTGAGCAACTGGCTATCGACCGTGCCAAAGAACTGTTCGGTGCCGATTACGCCAACGTTCAACCGCACGCCGGTTCCCAAGCCAACAGCGCCGTTTACCTGGCCCTGCTGTCGGCTGGCGACACCATCCTGGGCATGAGCCTGGCCCACGGCGGTCACCTGACCCACGGCGCCAGCGTTTCCTCCTCCGGCAAGCTGTACAACGCCATCCAGTACGGCATCGACGCCAACGGCCTGATCGACTACGACGAAGTCGAGCGCCTGGCCGTCGAGCACAAGCCAAAAATGATCGTCGCCGGTTTCTCTGCCTACTCGCAGATCCTCGACTTCCCACGCTTCCGCGAAATCGCCGACAAAGTGGGCGCCTACCTGTTCGTCGACATGGCCCACGTGGCCGGTCTGGTCGCCGCTGGCGTCTACCCGAACCCGGTGCCATTCGCTGACGTCGTGACCACCACCACCCACAAGACCCTGCGCGGTCCACGTGGTGGCCTGATCCTGGCCAAAGCCAACGCCGACATCGAGAAAAAGCTGAACTCCGCAGTATTCCCGGGCGCCCAGGGTGGCCCGCTGGAGCACGTGATCGCCGCCAAGGCAATCTGCTTCAAAGAAGCGCTGCAGCCTGAGTTCAAGGCCTACCAGCAACAAGTGGTGAAAAACGCCCAGGCCATGGCCGGCGTATTCATCGAGCGCGGTTTCGACGTGGTTTCCGGCGGTACTGAAAACCACCTGTTCCTGCTGTCGCTGATCAAGCAGGAAATCTCCGGTAAAGACGCCGACGCCGCTCTGGGCAAAGCGTTCATCACCGTGAATAAGAACTCGGTACCAAACGACCCACGCTCCCCGTTCGTCACCTCCGGCCTGCGCTTCGGCACCCCGGCTGTAACCACTCGTGGCTTCAAGGAAGCAGAGTGCAAGGAACTGGCAGGCTGGATTTGCGACATCCTGGCTGACCTGAACAACGAAGCGGTGATCGATGCCGTACGTGAGAAGGTCAAGGCTATCTGCAAAAAGCTGCCGGTGTACGGCGCTTAATCAGCCCGCTAAAACCGCAGTCATAAAAAAACCGGCACCTGTGCCGGTTTTTTTATGCTTGTTATTCTCAACAAAAAATCGAAAACAGCTCAAGACCAGCACTACGCAGGCGGACTTAAAATAAAGGGCTCACCCTAGCAGCGCATTCATTCAATCTGCAGCAATCCGCGCAAACCCGTCACGAATTTTCCCTTCCGGCAGATCATCGGCAATGAACACGATCACGCTTTCACGGGATTCGTCCTCAGCCCATTCGGTATCCCAATCGAAGCCATACAGCTTCAATACCCCTTGGAACACCAGGCGTCGTGGCTCACCGCGGATACTTAATACACCCTTGTAACGCAGCAGTTGCTTGCCGTGCTCCTCCAGCAGCTCATTCATGAACTCACTGAGTTTGTCGATATCCAGCGCCTTGTCGCTGCGCAACACCAGGCTGCTGATGCGATCGATGGACGGCGCCTTGCTCACCGGACGCAAACTCACCCCGCCGCCCAGGTCGGCGTTGAGGTTGAAGCCACGAACATCCAGCAGTTCGGCCAGATCAATCCGTCCATGCTCGACCACACGAATCGGTGCGCGACGATTGATCCGGGCCAGACGCTCGCTCAAGGCAGTGAAGGTCGCCTCATCCACCAGGTCGCGCTTGCTTACCAACAGCCGATCGGCAAACCCGATTTGTGCCTGGGCAATGGTCTGGCTCAGATGCACATCGGCGTGGGCCGCATCGACCAGAGTGATGATGCCGTCGAGCAAATAGCGCTCGCGCAACTCTTCATCAATGAAAAAGGTTTGCGCCACCGGTGCCGGGTCGGCCAGGCCGGTGCATTCGATCACCAGGCGGTCGAAGGCGATTTCGCCACTGTCCAGCCGCTCCAGCAGCAGGTACAGGGCTTTGGTCAGATCGGTGTGGATGGTGCAACAGACGCAGCCGTTAGACAGCGTCATCACTTGTACCGGCTCGTCGCCCAACAACTGGGTATCAATACCGGCGTCACTGAATTCGTTTTCGATCACGGCGATTTTCAGCCCGTGCTCGGCTTTGAGCAGGTGACGCAGCAAGGTGGTCTTGCCGGCACCGAGGAAGCCACTGAGGATCGTGACCGGAATGGGAGAGGACAAAATTGATCTCCTGTTTCACAAAACTAATGAACAACACAAAACAAATGTGGGAGCGAGCCTGCTCGCGAAAGGGCCATCAGCTCCAACCAGGATGCTGACTGATACACCGCTTTCGCGAGCTGGCTCGCTCCCACAGGGGGACTGCACCAACCCAAGTCTGTCAGATCAACAGCACTTGGGCCCACCCTTACCGCCGTATCGAGCTTCCTGGCGCTCACGGAAGAACGCCTCGTAGCTCATCACCGGCTTGTCCGGGTGCTTGGTCTGCATATGCTCGACATAATTGTCGTAGTCGGGCATGCCGACCATCAGGCGCGCGGCCTGACCGAGGTACTTACCGAGGCGACTGAGGTCATTGAACACGCTGCAATCCTCTCTTACGCATCCGGCAGAGCCTGGTATGGCGATTCTTTATCCGTGCGCTCTTTGCTGCCCCAGGCGGAAATACCGACCTTGAGTGCGAAGTACAGGATGCTGAAAACCACAAACAGGAACAGCGCGGTCAGCGTGGCGTTGGTGTAGGCGTTGAAAATCACGTGTTGCATCTGCGCGATATCCTTGGCCGGAGCGAGGATCTGACCATTGGCCAGGGCATCGCTGTATTTTTTCGCCAGCGACAGGAAGCCAATCGCCGGGTTGGCATCGAACAGCTTGATGAAGCCTGCGGTGGTGGTGCAGATCAGCAGCCATACCGCCGGCACCAGGGTGACCCAAATGTAGCGTTGGCGCTTCATTTTGATCAGGACCACGGTAGCGAGCATCAGCGCGATACCGGCGAGCATCTGGTTGGAGATGCCGAACAGCGGCCACAAGGTGTTGATACCACCCAGCGGATCGATCACACCTTGATAGAGCAGCCAACCCCACATGGCCACACAGCCGGCAGTTGCGATCAGGTTGGCAGTCCACGATTCGGTGCGCTTGAGCGCTGGCACGAACGAGCCCAACAGGTCCTGCAGCATGAAACGACCGGCACGGGTACCAGCGTCGACCGCGGTGAGGATGAACAGCGCCTCGAACAGAATTGCGAAGTGGTACCAGAACGCCATGGTATTTTCACCCGGCAGGACACTGTGCAGGATCTGCGCGATACCCACCGCCAGGGTCGGGGCACCACCGGCGCGCGCCAGGATGGTGGTCTCGCCGATGTCGTGGGCCACCGCCTGCAGCGCTTCAGGAGTAATTGCAAAACCCCAGCTGCTGACGGTCTGCGCCACCGACACCACATCACTGCCAACCACAGCCGCAGGGCTGTTCATGGCGAAGTACACGCCTGGCTCGATCACCGACGCGGCGACCATAGCCATGATGGCCACGAAGGACTCCATCAGCATGCCGCCGTAACCGATGTAGCGGGCGTTGGTTTCGTTATCCAGCAGTTTCGGCGTAGTACCGGAAGAAATCAGCGCGTGGAATCCGGAGACCGCGCCGCAGGCAATGGTGATGAACAGGAACGGGAACAGACCGCCTTTCCAGACTGGACCGGTACCGTCGATGAACTGCGTCAGCGCCGGCATTTTCAGTTCCGGCATGGTCACCAGAATGCCGATGGCCAGGGCAATGATCGTACCGATCTTGAGGAAGGTCGACAGGTAGTCACGCGGGGCGAGGATCAGCCAGACCGGCAGCACCGCTGCCACGAAACCGTAGCCGATCAGCATCCAGGTGATCTGGATCCCGGTGAAGGTGAACGCCTTGGCCCATACCGGGTCGGCGGCAATCTGCCCGCCTAGCCAAATGGAACCCAGCAGCAGCAACACGCCGATCACCGAAATTTCGCCAATGCGACCCGGGCGGATGTAGCGCATGTAAATACCCATGAACATCGCGATCGGGATGGTCGCCATCACCGTAAAGATGCCCCACGGGCTTTCGGCCAGCGCCTTGACCACGATCAGCGCCAGCACCGCGAGGATGATGATCATGATCAGGAAGCAGCCAAACAGCGCAATGGTCCCGGGGATGCGGCCCATTTCTTCACGGACCATGTCACCCAGGGAGCGGCCGTTGCGCCGAGTGGACAGGAACAGAACCATGAAGTCCTGAACCGCACCCGCCAGCACCACGCCAGCGATCAGCCACAAAGTGCCGGGCAAATAGCCCATCTGCGCTGCCAGCACAGGCCCGACCAACGGACCGGCACCCGCGATCGCGGCGAAGTGGTGACCGAAAAGTATGTGTTTGTTGGTTGGCACATAGTCCAGACCATCGTTGTTGAGCACTGCGGGGGTGGCCCGCCGTGGATCGAGTTGCATCACGTTGTTGGCGATGAACAGACTGTAGTAACGATACGCGACCAGATAGATGGCCACTGCCGCGACCACAATCCACAAGGCGTTGATCGCCTCGCCCCGACGCAATGCTACTACTCCGAGGGCGCACGCCCCGACGATTGCCAGCACCAGCCAGGGTATGTGGCGGAGCGGGCTATTATTATTTTTCATTATTTTTTATTCCAGCCAGGTGGACTTGAGAGAAAGCCACCCCGAGTTTAGCGCTGATTACGGCAAAGACCATACTCGACATTGGTCTAGAGCCTCGCGTTGGCTGCCAGCGCCGGTCTATAGTCAGCCCAATCGCAGAGGAACTGCAGCATGAGCCCCCATTCCGGTAATCGCCGTCGCTTTAGAAGAATTGGTTTCGATGCCAGGACCGAACTCAGCCAGGGCAACCTGCGCTGGCCGGCCAAACTGATCGACTTGTCGCTCAAGGGCTTGCTGGTCGAATGCCCGGCCGCCTGGACCGGTGACAGGGCAAAAATGTTCTCGGTCGACATCCACCTGGATGCTGAGACCGAGATTCGCATGGATGTCCAACTGACTCATGAGGAACACGGTCAGCTGGGCTTTGTCTGTCGCTATATCAGCCTGGAGTCTGTCAGCACACTGCGACGCCTGATGGAGCTTAACCTTGGCGATCAAGAAGAGCTGGAGCGCGAGCTGGGTGCGCTGATCGAAACCTGAAGGCGCGGTTTATTCGAACAGTGCATCCAGCGCCTGCTCCAGACGGCTGACAGCAATGATCTTCAGCCCGGCAGGTGCTTCCTTGGGCGCGTTGCCCTTGGGCACGATGGCGCGCTTGAAGCCGTGTTTTGCCGCTTCCTTCAAGCGCTCCTGGCCACTGGGCACCGGGCGCACTTCACCGGACAGACCCACCTCACCAAACACCAGCAGGTCATGGGGTAGCGGCCGGTTACGCAGACTCGACATGACCGCGGCCATCAAGGCCAGGTCGGAAGCTGTTTCCAGGACCTTGACCCCGCCAACCACGTTAAGGAACACGTCCTGGTCGTGAGTCGGAATTCCACCATGGCGATGCAAGACCGCCAGGAGCATGGCCAGGCGATTCTGATCCAGGCCCAGTGTCACTCGACGCGGGTTGGCCAGATGGCTGTCGTCCACCAATGCCTGGACCTCCACCAGCATCGGACGAGTACCTTCCCAAGTGGCCATTACCACGCTGCCAGGTACTTCTTCCTGAGCGCGGGTCAGAAAAATTGCCGAAGGGTTGGAAACTTCTTTCAGGCCCTTGTCGGTCATCCCGAAGACACCCAGTTCGTTCACCGCACCGAAACGGTTCTTTACTGCGCGCAGCAGGCGCAAGCGGCCATCGGACTCGCCCTCGAAATACAGCACGGTATCCACCATGTGCTCCAACACTCTGGGACCGGCCAGTGCGCCCTCCTTGGTCACGTGGCCGACCAGGAAAATCGCCGTGCCACTCTGTTTCGCATAACGCACCAACAGTGCCGCACTTTCGCGAACCTGGGACACGCCACCCGGCGCCGACTGCAACTGCTCGGTAAAAATGGTCTGGATCGAGTCGATCACCATCACCTTGGGTTTCTCCACCCGCGCCGTGGCAATAATGGTTTCGATGCAGGTTTCAGTCATGACCCGCAATTGATCCTGAGGCAAGCCCAGGCGCCGGGCGCGCATGGCGACCTGTTGCTGGGATTCCTCGCCCGTGACGTAGAGCGCCGGCATGCGGATCGCCAGATTGCACAGGGTTTGCAGAAGAATGGTCGACTTGCCGATGCCCGGGTCACCGCCGATCAAGACCACCGAGCCATCGACCAGGCCGCCGCCAAGCACGCGGTCGAGTTCGCCGGACGCGGTGGAAAAACGCGGAATTTCTTCGACGCTGACTTCCGCCAGGGTTTTGATCTGCGCTTGCTGACCTGCCCAACCGGTACGCCCGCTGGGAGCCGCCGCCCCACCGCTTTCCACCATGGTTTCGGTGAGGGTGTTCCAGGCCCCGCACTCGCCACATTGGCCAGCCCATTTGGGAAAGGTCGCGCCGCACTCGGTGCAGCCATACATGCGTTTCGCCTTGGCCATCTGAACTCCTGGAAAAAGCGTGATGATAACTCAGCGGGCCAGCTTCGGAGGGCTTGACTTGATAGTTGCGCCGCAAACCTGATGTTTAATACAGAGATCCCCTATGGGAAATCTAAACAGCCCGCTTTCTCTTGTTGTAATAGGACTGATACATAGATAACTTGACGCACAAGTTAGAGTTAAAACACTAACAGGACTTCAAGCTCATGTTTCATAAATCTATTGGCAGTAAACGGTCATCAAATATTACTTTCCATCGCCATTTAGACCGCCCACGAAATCACCCACACTTTGAATGGATACAGTTCCACCTCTATGGAATGCACCTGAAAATTTCCGTACTGCGTCGTCAGCCAGATGAACGACTCGCCGATAAATTAGTTATTCATTGAAAACTTTTCACCCTGCGCAGGGTCGACCAAGAGGCGCGGAGGCAGCTATCAACGACGAGCAAGACTCGTCTGGCTGAATTACACTGCCTTCACCAACCTCATCTGTAACAAGGAATAACCTATGGGCGTGATAAGTGAGTTCAAGGCCTTCGCGGTCAAGGGAAATGTGGTCGACATGGCCGTGGGTATCATCATCGGCGCGGCGTTCGGCAAGATCGTGACCTCGTTTGTCGGTGACGTGATCATGCCGCCCATCGGCCTGCTGATCGGTGGGGTGGACTTCGGGGACTTGGCCGTCACCCTCAAAGCGGCGCAGGGCGATGTCCCGGCCGTCGTGCTGGCCTATGGCAAATTCATCCAGAGCATCATCGACTTTGTGATCGTCGCCTTTGCCATTTTCATGGGGGTAAAAGCCATCAATCGCCTGAAACGTGAAGAGGCCGCGGCGCCAAGCCTGCCACCGGTTCCGACCAAGGAAGAGGAATTGCTGGGTGAAATCCGCGACCTGTTGAAAGCGCAGAACAACAAGCCGTGAAGCAGTGATTGCAATCGAAGACGGCGCCAACAGGCGCCGTCTTCATTACCAATAGTTTTCCACCGCCACCTGACCGGGCCGGCGGCTCAGGCTCAACTGCAGGCCTCGTTGCTTGAGCAGCTTACGCATGTCATCGATCATTTGCGGATTGCCGCAAAGCATGATCCGTGAATGCTCGGGCGTGATATCCAGGCCCGCCGCTCGCTCCAACTCGCCACTTTCAATCAGTGAGGTGATACGTCCATTCAATGCTCCCGGGTGCTGTTCGCGCGTCACTGTGGCAACAAACTGCAGTTTATGGGCGTGCTCCGCCAGGTACTCCCGGTCTTTCAACTCGCTGATCAGCGCCCGGTACGCCAGCTCTCGTGCTTCACGCACGCTGTACACAAGAATGATCCGCTCAAAGCGCTCCCACACCTCGAAATCCTGCAGGATCGACAGAAAGGGCGCCACGCCGGTACCGGTAGAGAGCATCCACAGGTCCCGGCCATCGACGAATCGATCAAGGGTCAGGTAGCCAAATGCCTGACGCTCGACCAGTAACTCGTCACCTTGCTTCAAGCGGCTGAGCTCGCTGGTAAACTCACCGCCCGGCACCACAATGGAAAAGAAATCGAGGAACTCGTCGTGCGGCGCGGACACCATGGAATAGGCCCGCCAGACCGTACTGCCATCCGCCTTGGTCACGCCCAGGCGCGCAAACTGGCCAGCTCGAAAGCGAAAGCCCGGATCGCGGGTGGTGCGCAACGTAAACAAGCTGGGAGTGAGGGGTTGCACGTCAAGCAGAGTCTGACGGCTGAACTTCTCTTCGCTGGCGCTCATGGGAGGCTCCGTGGATCAGGAAGCACCAGTGTCCCGCAAAGCGACGGGCAGGAACACCGCCTATTTGTAGTGGTATAGGCTCTGTGCCGCAGAAAAAAGCTGCCCAGCAAGTTAAACATTAAGTTTATAGCGACCCTTAAAAGAACAACAAATCAAGCAACTTGGACAACGCTTTTCACTTATCAAATGACGACAATCATGCAAGATGATTAATACCTTCGCTGTCCACCTTATAACTCTCACCACACTTGGTATGTTTCTCAATAACAAAAAAATCCCACCGATTCCCTAGGACATATCCTACACTCGAAAATGCTGGTTTTCGGACGTAGCCAGCCTGCTAATTGATGTATTAGGGAGTGTGAGTAATGGAAATCTGGAAGAAAGTGCAGTTGAAACAGTTAGCATCAGCATCAAAACTCGAAATTGCATACAGCATCGCCCTCCAGTTCTTCAACAATCTTGGGTACGAATACTGTGCTTTTTCAATGACTTCACATGCGCCCGCAACACATTTAAATCCTGTACACCTGAACAACTACCCCCACGATTGGAATATCCAGTACGAACAGAATCACTACAGTTCGATCGACCCAATAGTGGCTCATTGCAATCGTTCAACGCTACCCATCCTGTGGGATAGCCATTCGTTCGCCACGACACCGGAGCTATGGCACGCATTAGAAGATCAGGGCCTGCAACATGGCTGGTCGCAACCGGTGCATGAGCCCAGGGGGGCTGCCGTGGGCATGCTCAGCGTGGCTCGCAGTCATTGCCGGGTCACTGCCTTCGAACTCTATGAACAACTCGGGTACTCGGTATTTATCTGTCAGAAGCTACAGACACTGGCACTTCAACTGACACCAGGCACTCATCCCGAGTGCAATAACCAGACCCATCTGTCGCCCCGGGAAATCGAAGTCCTGAAATGGTCGGCGTATGGCAAGACTGCGTCAGACGTGGCCACCATCCTCAGCCTGAGCGAACGCACGGTGAACTTCCACGTCAACAGTGCCATCAAGAAAATGGGCGTGGCCAACAAGATGTCCGCCGTGGTTGCGGCGGTAAAATCGAGGATGATCTGAATTCACAATCGCCTGCGCAGACGACCACCGCGGGTCACCGAGGAAAACCAACAAGTAATCCAATGCAAAAAAACGTACCATTTGCCTGATTCGAGTGGGGATGCCAGCACCACGCAGCGCCATCCACTCAACCGCGCCCGCCCGTTTCCAGCGGGTGGACGCGGACACCCGATGAATTCCTGCCGTTGATTATCCAGAGTCCTCACCCGATGCCCCTGCTCGAAAGCCCTTTTGCCGAACTCGATCTGATCCGCCAACCGGAACAGCCAAACGAACCGTTGCAGGCCTTCGATGCTGCCGATGAGTACTTGCTCAACCATCTGGCTGAGCAACAGCCAGGCGCACACACACGGGTACTGGTGCTGAATGACAGCTTTGGTGCATTGGCAGCCAGCCTGGCCGGCAAGGTCGCCCTCACCAGCAGCGGTGACTCCTTCCTGGCGGCCCTGGCCCTGGAAAAGAACCTGGTGCGTAATGGCCTGCCCTTCGACGCTGTCCGCGTAGTACCTGCCAGCGCAGCGCTATCAGGCCCGTTTGACCGTGTGCTGATCCGCGTGCCAAAAACCCTGGCGCTGCTGGAAGAGCAATTGATCCGACTGCAAGGCCAATTGGCGCCGGGCGCTCAGGTGATCGCCGCAGCCATGATCAAGCATTTGCCGCGGGCGGCCGGCGAGTTGCTGGAGCGCTACATCGGCCCGATGCACGCCTCACTGGCCGTGAAGAAAGCCCGGCTGTTGATCGCCTGCGCCGATGACAGGCCCGCCACCGCCTCGCCCTACCCGACCCGCTACCGCCTGGACGAGCCGGCCATTGAGTTGGTCAATCACGCCAACGTGTTCTGCCGTGAAGGCCTGGATATCGGCACCCGGGCGTTTCTTCCGCACCTGCCGAAGAACCTCGGCCAGGCCCGGGTCGCGGACCTGGGTTGCGGAAACGGTGTGCTGGCAATCGCCAGTGCCCTGAGCAACCCCGATGCGCACTACACCCTGGTGGACGAATCGTTCATGGCCGTGCAATCCGCCAGCGAGAACTGGCAAGCGGCACTGGGTGATCGCCCGATGAGCGCGCGGGCAGGCGACGGCCTGGCCGGGCAGGAAGCGCAATCGCTGGACGTGGTGCTGTGCAATCCACCGTTCCACCAGCAGCAGGTGGTGGGAGACTTCCTCGCCTGGCGAATGTTCCAGCAGGCCCGCGAAGCATTGGTGGTGGGTGGATCGCTGTACATCGTCGGTAACCGCCACCTGGGCTACCACAGCAAGCTGGCGCGCTTGTTCCGCGGTGTCGAACAGGTCGCGGCCACACCCAAGTTCGTGATCCTCAAAGCGCGCAAGTAGGGCAAAAAAACCCTCCAGCGGAGGGTTGAAAGCCATGCCGCAAGGCACGGGATGGGATGTTCAGTGCTCAGTGAGTGCTCAGGCCTGCCGCATTCATGAACAGGCGCATCAGGCTGGCGACGACAAACAGCGCCAGCACGCTGCCGATCCAGATCCCGGCCAGCCAGCCAAGTCGCTGCCACAGCGGTTTCTTTTCAGCGTCTTCGATTTCCTGCAGAGAATGTTTATCTGCCATTGCCGGATCCTCGGTGTGCTGGCGGTGCCGTCCCGCAGGACAGCACCGCCTTCAAGCATTTAGTGATAGCCGTCTTCGTGGGTCACCTTGCCGCGGAACACGTAGTAGCTCCAGAAGGTGTAGCCCAGGATGAACGGAATGATGAACAGCGTGCCCACCAGCATGAAGCCCTGGCTTTGCGGCGGCGCTGCGGCATCCCAGATCGAGATCGACGGCGGAATAATGTTCGGCCACAGGCTGATCCCCAGCCCGCTGTAACCCAGGAAGATCAGCACCAGGGTCAACAGAAACGGCGTGTAGTGAGCATTACGTGCCACCGCCCGGAGCAACCCGTAAAGGGTCACCAGCACCAGGATCGGCACCGGCAGGAACCAGAACAGGTTCGGCAGGGTGAACCAGCGCGCGGCAATCTCGGCATGGGCAAGCGGCGTCCACAGACTGACCACTCCTATCACCGCCAACAGGACGAATGCCAAGGGACGAGCCAGGTCGTGCATCTGCTCCTGCAATTTGCCTTCGGTCTTCATGATCAGCCAGGTGCAACCCAATAGCGCATAGGCCACCACCAACGCCACGCCGCAGAACAGGGTGAAGGGCGTCAGCCAGTCCAGCGAACCACCGACAAACTGCCGGTCGACCACCTTGAAGCCATCGATAAACGCCCCGAGCGCCACGCCCTGGAAGAAGGTCGCGGTCACCGAACCACCGATAAACGCCTTGTCCCAGATGTGCACCTTGTCGTCCTTGACCTTGAAGCGGAACTCGAACGCCACGCCGCGAAAAATCAGGCCGATGAGCATCAGGATCAGCGGCAGGTAGAGCGCCGACAACACCACCGAATAGGCCAGCGGGAAGGCGCCGAACAACGCCGCCCCGCCCAGCACCAGCCAGGTTTCATTGCCGTCCCAGACCGGGGCGACGGTGTTCATCATCACGTCACGATCGCCCTTGTCCTTGATGAACGGAAAGAGAATCCCGATCCCCAGGTCGAAGCCGTCCATGACCACGTACATCATGATGCCGAAGATGATGATCACGGCCCAGATCAGCGGAAGATCAATACCCATGACTCAATTCCCCTTGTTCAGGCTGTCGCCGTGATCACTTTCGGTGCCGTCATCGGCAGCGGAAAGCGGACGGGCTGGCGTACGTTGCTGGCCAGGGCCACCGTGGCTCGGCTCGGCACCTTCATTGAGCTTCGGACCTTTGCGCACCAGGCGCATCATGTAGCTCAAGCCCACACCAAACAGCGAGAAATACACCACGACAAACAACGCCAGGGTGATGCTCATCTGCACCACGCTGTGCCCCGAAGAGGCGTCAGCGGTGCGCATCACCCCGTAGATCACCCAGGGCTGTCGACCGATTTCAGTGGTGAACCAGCCGGCGAGAATGGCGATCAGGCCCGATGGCCCCATCCACAACGCCAGGTGCAGGAACGCGCGATTGGAATACAGGCGTTCGCGCTTGCGTAGCCACAGACTCCACAGGCCGGTGAAGATCATCAGCATGCCCAGGCCGACCATGATCCGGAACGACCAGAACACGATGGTGGAATTGGCCCGGTCTTCAGGCGGGAATTCCTTGAGCGCCGGAACCTGCTTGTCCAGCGAGTGCGTCAGGATCAGGCTGCCCAGATACGGAATCTCGACCGCGTACTTGGTCCGCTCTTCCTTCATGTCCGGCCAGCCGAACAGGATCAACGGCGTCGGTTCATCACCCACGTTTTCCCAGTGACCTTCGATGGCGGCAATTTTCGCCGGTTGGTGCTTGAGCGTGTTGAGCCCATGGAAGTCACCGATAACCGCCTGGATCGGCGCGACGATCAGTGCCATCCACATGGCCATCGAGAGCATGGTGCGGATGGCCGGGTTGTCACGTCCGCGAAGCAGGTGCCAGGCAGCGGAGGAGCCGACGAAGAACGCGGTGGCGACGAAGGCGGCCGTCGCCATGTGCAGCAGGCGGTACGGGAATGACGGGTTGAAAATGATCGCCAACCAGTCCACCGGAATGACTTGGCCGTTGACGATTTCGTAACCCTGGGGGGTCTGCATCCAGCTATTGGAGGCAAGGATCCAAAAGGTCGAGATCAGCGTGCCAATGGCCACCATGACGGTGGAAAAGAAGTGCAGCTTGCGCCCCACCTTGTTCCAGCCAAACAGCATGACACCAAGAAAGCCGGCCTCGAGAAAGAACGCCGTGAGCACTTCATAGGTGAGCAAGGGCCCGGTGACCGATCCGGCGAAATCCGAGAATCGGCTCCAGTTGGTCCCGAACTGGTAGGCCATGACCAGTCCCGAGACCACGCCCATGCCGAAGTTGACGGCAAAGATCTTCGACCAGAAATGGTAGAGGTCACGGTAGGTGTTGTTGTTGGTTTTCAGCCACAGCCCTTCGAGTACTGCCAAGTAACTCGCCAGGCCGATGGTGATCGCCGGGAACAGGATGTGAAATGAGATGGTGAATGCGAACTGAATTCGGGCGAGATCAAGTGCCTCCAAACCGAACATAAGTCTTCCTCTGTCAGGTAATACGGCTACAGGCTCGTGGCCTGCACCCACCGCCCCCACGGGTATGGAGTGTGGCGAATTGGAATTCGTTCTTTTTTTTCTACCTTCAGCACAACGCAGGGAGTCTGGCCATCTGGCCTTCAGAGCAAATCCTGAAAAGGCTTTGATCTGGATCAAGTAACGATCAAAGAGTAGTCGCATTTTTGCTGACAGACTGTGTGGTCTTTTGCCGCGTGACAGGTTGCCTCAGGAGGTGGACACAAGGTTTCATGAGCCTGACGCAACTTCTGGTTACAACTTGATGATAATCTCGCTGTTTCAGCCGTCAGATTTGCCCGCCGATGCCCACTCCAGAGCCCTTGTTGTTACGTCACCAGCGCCCTTTCCTGGCGTTCTGGCTGGCGCGAATTTTCACCGCCAGCGGTTTTCAGATGCTCACTGTGGCTATTGGCTGGAACCTCTACCAACTCACCGGCAATGTGCTGGATCTGGGCCTGGTGGGGCTGGTGGAGTTCGCGCCACGGGTGCTGTTCATGCTGCATACGGGGCATGTGGCTGACCGCTATGACCGGCGCAAAGTTGCGGCTCTCTGTCAGTCGTTGCAGGCGTTGATCGCCCTCGCCCTGGCGATCGGCAGCGCCACTGATCAGGTGACTCGCGAGATGATTTTCATCCTTGCCTTCCTGCTCGGCGCGGCTCGCTCGTTCGAGATGCCCACCACCCAGGCGTTGCTGCCCAGTATCGTGCCCAGCGCGCTGTTTCCCCGAGCAGTCGCCGCCGCACAATCGGCGCAGCAGTCGGCCACCATCGTCGCCCCGGCACTGGGTGGCCTGCTCTATGCGTTCGGCAGTGTGTGGGTGTATGGCCCGACGGTGGTGCTGTACGTCATCGCCTGCTGCCTGATGCTCAATTTGCCAGCCCGGCAGACCCCACTCAACAAAGGCAAGGCCACGCTCGACTCATTGCTGGCGGGCGTGCGTTTTATCCGCAGCCGCCCGGACATTCTCGGGGCCATCTCGCTGGACCTGTTCGCGGTGTTGCTCGGCGGCGCCACGGCCTTATTGCCGGTGTTTGCCAAGGACATTCTGCTGACCGGGCCCTGGGGCCTTGGCCTGCTGCGCTCGGCACCGGCGGTCGGCGCCTTGCTGATGTCACTCTGGCTGGCGCGATTTGCCGTCGAACGCAAGGTCGGCCGGATAATGTTTACCGCCGTCGGTGTATTCGGCGTGGCAACCATTGCCTTCGGCCTGTCGACTTCATTCTGGTTTTCGCTGGCGGTGCTGGTGGTGCTCGGCGCGGCCGACATGATCAGCATGGTGATCCGCGCCTCGTTCGTGCAACTGGAGACCCCGGATGAAATGCGCGGGCGGGTCAGCGCCGTGAACGGCTTGTTCATCGGCGCCTCGAACCAGTTGGGTGAGTTCGAATCCGGCCTCACCGCACACTGGTTCGGCACCGTACCAGCGGTGGTCATGGGTGGCGTAGGCACACTGGTGGTCACCGGGGCGTGGATCAAACTCTTCCCGACCCTGGCCCAACGCGATCGCATGCATACGCCGGTGCAGAGCCCGCAAGACACGCCAGCCGCTGTTACGCCAGTAACTCCCGCGCCACCGTCAGCCTGACGGCCTTGCCTTGCAGCTGCTCGACCAGTTGCAAGGCAAACGCCAGCGCCGCCCCCGAGCCCTGTGCCGTGATGCAATTACCGTCAACCACCACAGGCTGGTCGACAAAGGTGCAGCCAAGCAGTTGATGACTGACCGTTGGCAAACAGGTCATGCGCCGCTGGCGCAGTACACCAGAGGCTTGCAGGGCCAATGCGGGAGACTCGCCAATCGCGGCAAACAGGCGGCCAGCAGCGGACTGATCCTTGAGCAATTGCTGTAACGGTTGATGGCTGGCCAGGTGTTGACTGCCGACGGCACCGCCGGGCAGGACAATCAGGTCGAAAGGCTGCGCCAGCACGTCCACCAGCATGCCATCGGCAGTCAGGCGCGTACCACGGGCACAGGTCAGCATCCGCCTGGCCTCGATGCTGGCAACTACCACTTCGACTTCAGCACGGCGCAAGACATCGATGAGGGTGACGCTTTGCAGGTCGTCGATACCCTCGGCAAGGGTAATCAGAGCTCTAGAGGTCATGGTCGGCTTCCACAGGTGTGTCCTTGAAGCTTAGCCAGATTTGAAAAGAGTGACCCGGCGGCGCGAGAGGGCGCAGCGCTACTTGATATACAGCTGAGTCGACAGGGTATTGCCCGGGCTGTTGATCGAGGTATTGCTGAACGTGAAAGTACCGCGCTGTTTGCCGGCCAAATCAAAGATATAGAGGAAACCGACGATCTTGCTCACGGCGCCCGAACACTCCGTCAGGTTGCCGTTGTCGTAGGCGCACACCCGTTCACGTACACCGTTGACCTCAATCCCGTCCAGAGCAACCTGCGGCGCGCGACCGTAGCCGACTTCCAGCACGTAGACCTTGATGTTCGGCCCCTCGTGGTCGCAAGTGGTTTGCGCCTGCCTGGGGCGGATGTCTTCCAACCCACAGGACGGCGACTGAACCTTGAGCACCTTGATCTCGGTCAGAGGCGGCGCGGAAGCTGCCGAGGCCACTTGTGCGCCCATGATCCATGCCAGCGCCGCCAACACGCCGAAAAATCTGCTTTTACCTCTGATTCCCATATGCCCCCCCCACAAAACAAGCGCGCAGTATGCACCAGTGGCAGAACCGGCAAAAACACCGCTTGACCCGCCACTTGGTGAATGACGGCCTATCTCACACAGATGCAGGCAGCCATCACCGTTTTCGGCTGGTATGATGCGCGGCTTTTTCCGACCGACAGAAAAATCCAGGCGCCTGCAGCGGTCTGTGCTTTGCTGTTGAAGTCGATACATTCACGGCGCAAGACGCGCCACGGGGAGCAGACATGCTGGAAAGGCTGTTTCAACTCAAGGCACACAACACCAACGTGCGGACCGAGATTCTTGCGGGCGTCACGACCTTTTTGGCCATGGCCTACATTCTGTTCGTCAACCCGAGCATTCTCGGCGAGACCGGCATGGACAAAGGCGCAGTGTTTGTCGCGACCTGCCTTGCAGCCGCCATCGGCTCCGCAGTGATGGGCCTGATCGCCAACTACCCGATTGCGCTGGCACCGGGCATGGGCCTGAACGCCTTCTTCACCTACACCGTGGTCCTGCACATGGGCCATACCTGGCAAGTGGCGCTGGGTGCGGTGTTCATTTCGGCCGTGTGCTTCTTTCTGCTGTCGATCTTCCGCATTCGTGAATGGATCATCAACAGTATCCCGCTGCCGCTGCGCTCGGCTATCGCCGCCGGTATCGGCCTGTTCCTGGCGCTGATTGCCCTGCACAACGCCGGCATCGTCGTCAGCAACCCGGCGACCATGGTCGGCCTGGGCGACCTGAAACAACCGGCACCAATTCTCGCGACCCTCGGCTTTGCCCTGATCGTTGCCCTGGAAGCCCTTGCCGTGCGCGGTGCTGTTCTGATCGGCATCCTGGTAGTGACCATCGCCTCGATCGCCCTGGGCTTCACGCCATTTGGTGGCGTGGTGTCGATGCCGCCTTCCCTCGCCCCTACGTTCCTGCAACTGGACATCAAGGGCGCGCTGGACATCGGCCTTGTCAGCGTGATCTTCGCCTTCCTGTTCGTCGACCTGTTCGACAACTCCGGCACACTGATCGGCGTGGCCAAACGTGCTGGCTTGATGGGCAAGGACGGTCACATGCCGAAAATGGGCCGTGCGCTGATTGCCGACAGTACCGCCGCCATGGCCGGTTCCCTGCTGGGCACCTCGACCACTACCAGCTACATCGAATCGGCAGCGGGCGTCAGCGCCGGTGGTCGTACCGGCCTGACGGCGATCGTGGTCGCGTTCCTGTTCCTGCTGGCCTTGTTCTTCTCGCCACTGGCCGCCAGCGTCCCGGCGTTCGCCACCGCGCCGGCCCTGCTGTTCGTCGCCGTGCTGATGACTTCCGGCCTGGCAGAAATAGACTGGGATGACATCACCGTCGCCGCTCCTGTGGTCATCACCGCCCTGGCGATGCCGTTCACTTACTCGATCGCCAACGGCATTGCGTTCGGTTTCATCGCCTGGACGGCGATCAAGCTGATGTCCGGTCGTGGTCGTGAACTGAATCCGGCGCTGGTGATTCTTTCCATCCTGTTCGTGATCAAGTTGGGTTGGTTCAACGCATGACATTCGATTCCCAGGCTTACGCCGCTCAGCTCGAAGACAAGGTCGCGCGCCTGCGCGATCTGCTGAAACCGTTCGATGCACCTGAACCGACGGTATTCGACTCGCCGCTGGCCAACTTTCGCCTGCGCGCCGAATTCCGCCTGTGGCGTGAAGCCGGCGAGCGTCACTACGCGATGTTTTCCCAGGAAGACAAGCGCACGCCGATCCTGATCGAAGAGTTCCCGATCGCCAGCCTGCGTATCAACCAATTGATGCCGCAACTCAAGGCGGCCTGGCAGGTCAGCGCGCCCCTGAGCCACAAGCTGTTTCAGGTGGAGTTCCTGACCACCCTCGCCGGCGATGCGATGATTACCCTGTGTTATCACCGTCCACTGGACGAGCATTGGCACGCGGCAGCTACTCAGCTCGCCGCAGACTTGAACGTCAGCGTAATCGGTCGCTCGAAAGGCAAGCGCGAGGTGATCGGCCATGATTATGTGGTCGAGAAGCTCGAAGTCGGCGGTCGTACGTTCAGCTATCGCCAACCCGAAGGCGCGTTCACCCAGCCCAACGGTACGGTGAACCAGAAGATGCTCAACTGGGCATTTGACGCCCTGGGCGAACGCTCCGACGATTTGCTCGAACTGTATTGCGGCAACGGCAACTTCACCCTGCCCCTGGCGACCCGCGTGCGCAAAGTGCTGGCCACCGAGATCAGCAAGACCTCCGTGAATGCAGCCCTGAGCAACCTGAGCGAAAACGCTGTGGATAACGTCACTTTGGTGCGCTTGTCCGCCGAAGAGCTGACCGAAGCGCTGAATGAAGTGCGCCCGTTCCGACGCCTGCGCGGCATTGACCTGAAGAGCTACGAGTTCGGCAGCGTGTTCGTCGACCCGCCACGCGCCGGCATGGACCCGGATACCTGCGAACTGACTCGGCGTTTCGACAACATCCTGTATATCTCGTGCAACCCGGAAACGCTGGCAGCCAACATTGCCCAGTTGCATGACACGCACCGCATCACCCGCTGCGCGATGTTCGACCAATTCCCGTGGACACACCACATGGAATCCGGAGTCATGCTGACTCGACGTTGATTGCCTGCTGCGTTAACAGAATAGCCGTCGTCACGACGGCTTTTTTGTCGGTGCTCAAGTGGGATTATCGACCTTGCGCGGCCGCCCACCCTTGCGCCCATTGGCGCGGGCAGCTTGAGCCTTGGCGAGACTGCTTTGCCGGCCATTGCGGCTGGCGATCACCGAGGCCGCCATATCCATCAGCGGTTTACTGGCTTGAATCATCCCGGCGATGGACAGGTGCAAGTCCTTGCCTTCATGACACAGTGCGGTACCGGCAAAACCTACTTGCAACGCCTGTAAGTCCGACTCAGCGAAATCATTAAACTCCGGGTAATGGTCCAGCGGCAGCACGACGGCACTGCCATCCTCGAAACCAATCGCCAGATGCCGCCCTTCGACGCTGACCCGCGTGGCATTCACGCCACTGCGATTCGCCCGACCCCGCTCAATGGCTTCATCCAGCACTGCCGCGGTCAACGGACGATCCACTGGATACTTTGCCTGTATCGTTTTCATAAGATTATCTCCACGCCTTGCGGTGCGCCTTCCAGATCCATCAAGGTTGAATTGCTCCATATCTCATACCGAGCCGAGGCAATCCGGTAGATCGGCCGATTGACCAAATTGAGCAGCACCACCTCATTGATTTTCCCATCCCACAATTGATTGCCCAGACAGGTCGTTTGCAGCTTGGACCACCAGATCCGCCGTGCGCGGCGCAAGTGGACGGACTGCCTGAGGGTTTGGCGCAGCCCTTCCAGAACCGCCAGGGGTGGTCGGCGCGACAGCGGGACGACATCCCAAAGGTCGACAGCGTTGTGCCAAAAGCTGAAAACGAACCGTGCACCCCATGCGCCCGCATCGACATGCACATGCGGCGGGCAATGCTCGTCACGCAACAGGATCACCAGAGACAGTCCCTTGTAGCTGCATATTTTCATGCTAACCCATCCGTTAGGTTTTTTTACTCGGTTCCGACGACCGGCACCTCGGCGCCAGCCGGCAATGCCTGAATCAGGCTAGTCCCGGCCTGCCAACGGCAACATGCAATCTTCGGAAAAATCGGTAAGCAGTTCTTTCCCAGCGCACCGCCGTCCGATCATCGAACACTCTTTGCAGCCCTGATATGCAACTCGGTTGGCCGCCCATTGTAAAAAGTAACTATTCGGTACATTTTGTTTTCACAGGTTGCTTCTTACTCAACCTGCACCAAAAACAACAATGGAGAATGCCTCGATGGCTCCGATCATCCTGGTGCTGAACGGCCCCAACCTGAACCTGTTGGGCACCCGCGAGCCCGCCACTTATGGCCATGAAACCCTGGCTGACATCTCGGCACTCTGCGGCCAGGCTGGCGAGGAATTAGGACTGAAGGTCGAGTTTCGTCAGACCAACCATGAAGGCGAGTTGCTCGACTGGATTCATGGTGCACGTGGCCGCTGCTCAGGGATCGTCATCAACCCTGCCGCCTGGACCCACACCTCGGTGGCGATCCGCGATGCGTTGGTCGCCAGCGAATTGCCAGTGATTGAAGTTCACTTGTCCAATGTCCATGCCCGCGAACCCTTCCGCCATCACTCTTTCGTCTCAGCGATCGCCAGCGCCGTGCTCTGCGGCTTTGGCAGCCATGGTTATCGCCTGGCGCTCGCACACTTCAGTCAGCGCTTGCAGGGATGAACGACATGTCGCAGACCACAACAGTTCTCGCCGGCCTGATTGGAGCCGGCATCCAGGCCTCGCGCACGCCTGCGCTGCATGAGCATGAAGGGGACGCCCAAGGCATGCGCTATCTCTACCGATTGATCGACCTCGATCAGTTGCAGCTCGACAGTACCGCCCTTGGCGATTTGCTGACGGCGGCCGAGCGCATGAACTTCACCGGACTCAACATCACCTTTCCGTGCAAGCAAGCCATCTTGCCGCTGCTTGATGAACTCTCAGCTGAAGCGCAAGGTATCGGCGCGGTCAATACAGTCGTGCTCAAGGACGGCAAGCGGATCGGCCACAACACCGACTGCCTGGGTTTTGCCGAGGGCTTTCGCCGAGGTTTGAACGGCGTCGCACGCGAACGTGTGGTGCAGATGGGCGCCGGTGGCGCGGGAGCGGCGGTGGCCCACGCACTCCTGGGTGAGGGCGTACAAACGCTGATTATTTTTGATGTGGACAGCAGCCGTGCTCAGAGCCTGGCGGATAACCTCAACCAGCATTTTGGCAGCGGCCGGGCCTGCGCGGGCCATGATCTTCCCGGCGCCCTGGCACTGGCCGACGGACTGGTCAACACCACACCAATGGGCATGGCCAAGCTGCCGGGCACGCCGGTGCCCGCCGAGCTGCTGCGAAGCCAATTATGGGTGGCCGAGATTGTTTACTTTCCGCTGGAAACCGAACTGTTGCGTGTCGCCCGAAGCCTGGGATGCCGCACTCTGGATGGCAGCAGCATGGCGGTGTTCCAGGCCGTCAAAGCATTCGAATTATTCAGCGGTGTGGCACCGGACGCCCAACGCATGCTTGAACATTTTCACGGCATAAGAAATTGAAATCCCACGCGGGGCGCTCGCCGCCCCGCCTCTGTTCAAGCCTGCAGGTAACGCAGTACCGATTCGCAGATCATCTCGCGATGCCGTCGCTTGATCGCCTCGTTGGGCAGATCGATCTGGAAAATCTCGCCAATGGTGTGACGGTTCGACACCCGATAAAAGCAGAACGAACTGATCAGCAAGTGCACATCCAGCGCGATCAGCCCCTGCCGGAAAATACCTTCCTCGGCCCCCCGGCTCAGGATCACCCCGAGTGAATCGAGGATAGTGTTGTTCATCGCCTTGATCGGCTGGGACTGCTTGACGAACTCGGCGTTATGGATGTTTTCGATGCTGACGATCCGCACAAAATCCACATTGCGGTCGTGATGGTCGAAGGTGAACTCGACGAGACGCCGGATCGCCTCCTGCGGCGCCAACTCGGCAAGGTGCAAGCGACTTTCGGTGCTGCGAATATCACCGTAGAGCTTCTCCAGTACCTCGACGTACAGTTGCTCCTTACTGCCGAAGTAGTAATAGATCATACGTTTGGAGGTATGGATTCGCTCAGCAATGGCATCCACCCGCGCACCGGACAAACCCTGTTGAACAAACTCGACGATGGCTTCCTGAAGGATGTTCTCGCGGGTTTTCTCCGGGTTGTTCTTGCGACTCTTGCGCGGCTCGAGCGCGGAGGCGCCGGGCGCTAGGGTGAGGTCTGTGGTCATTCTGATTCCGGGCTCATGGCCATCACTGAACAGCTGGCAATTATGAGCCCGCGAGGGGCAACGAAGGAAGTATCAGCCACCGCTTCGCCCCCCTGAGCTTACCAATTTCCTACAACTTGGCCTGACGCACCCCACCGCTGCGCGACTTGGCCATTGCTGCCAGGCGCACCGCAACGTTCGCGGCACCATAACCGGCATAGCCATTCTTGCGCTGGATGATTTCGAAGAAAAAACGTCCTTCAAACGGCTCGGTATACACGTGGAACAGCTCCCCGCCCTGGGCATCGCGGTCATACAGCACGTTGAAATAGGCCAGTTCGCTGAGGAATTCATCGTCGAAATCAAAGCGCGCGGCGAGATCGTCGTAATAGTTGAGCGGAATATCCAGCAGTGGCACCCCGGCCTCCTTGGCGCGGCTGACCTCGGCAAAAATGTCATCGCAATCGAAGGCGATGTGGTGCACACCGGAGCCACGATAGCTCGACAAGGCATGGGAGATGGCAGTGTTGCGGTTCTCGGAAATGTTCAGCGGCAAGCGAATAGAGCTGCAGCGACTGCGCAGCGCACGGCTCTTCACCAGGCCATAAGGATCGGGGAGGACCACCTCATCATCGGCCTCGAAATCCAGCAGGCTTTTGTAGAACAACACCCAGCTGTCGAGGCTGTCGGCCGGCAGTGCCATGGCCATGTGATCGATACGCTTGAGCCCCCCACCCGCATGGGATACGGGCGGCAGCACGAAGTCGGTACCGTAGACGTCGGCGCGTTCATCCACCAGGTAGATCAGGCTGCCATCCGGAGCCCGCACGGCAGCCAACTCCAGTTCATTCGGGCCGACCAGGCCTCGATAGGGTTGTCCCTTGTAAGCTACCGCACGCGCCAGGGCGCTGACGCTGTCCTTGACCCTGACGGCCGTCGCGCACAACGACGGGCCGTGGGCCTCGAAGAAGTTGTGGGCGAAGGAATAGGGCTCGGAATTGAGGATCAGATTGATATCGCCCTGGCGTAGCAAACTGACGTTCTTCGAGCGATGCTGCCCGGCCTTGACGAACCCCAGGCGCTCCAGCCAAAGCGCGAGCTTCGCGCCCAGACTTTCATCGACGGCAAACTCCAGAAACTCGATGCCGTCGTAGGCACTGACAGCCGGCGTATCGAACAGAATTTCGGGTTGCGGTGCCGGGATGGCTTGCTGCGCCAGACGCTCGCGAGTTTTTTCCTCGAGGTACAACAGCGAACGCAGGCCATCGGCGGCATTGGCCCTGGGCGGCGCCGCACGAAAGCCATCATTGAAAATTTCCAGCGACAGCGGTCCGCTGTAGCCACTCTGGATAATCGGTGCAAGAAATCCCGGCAAATCGAATTCGCCTTGGCCGGGGAAGCAGCGGAAATGCCGGCTCCATTCCAGCACGTCCATGGCCAGGATCGGTGCGTCGGCCATCTGCACGAAGAAAATTTTGTCGCCCGGGATATCGGCAATCGCTCGCGGATCGCCCTTGAGCGACAGCGTATGGAAACTGTCGAGTAACACCCCCAGTGCAGGATGGTCGGCCTGGCGCACGATGTCCCACACCTGTTGGTAAGTATTCACGTGACGCCCCCACGCCAGCGCCTCGTAACCTATGCGCAGCCCCCTCGCGCCGGCGCGCTCGGCAAGCAGGCGCAGGTCATCGACGAGAATCTGCTGCTCGCCGGTGCTGTCGGCCGAAGCGTTGCTGCACACCAACACCAGGTCGGTGCCCAGCTCCTGCATCAGGTCGAACTTGCGTTCCGCGCGCTCCAGATTGCGTGGCAGACGCTCGCGGCGGCAGCCTTCAAAATCACGAAACGGCTGGAACAGGGTGATGGCGATGCCCAAGTCAGCGCACAGCTGCCTGATTTCCCGTGGGCTGCCATCGTAGTACAGCAAGTCATTCTCAAAGATTTCCACCCCGTCGAAACCAGCGGCAGCGATGGCTTCGAGCTTCTCCGGCAGGGTACCGCTCAAGGAAACGGTGGCAATGGAACGCTGCATGTCTGAACTCCCGGCGCTAGGCGGTTGTTATTGGAGGGATCGCGGGCTGGCGCGTTGGCATGGCGTAAATTATTGGCCCGGCGCATCATTACAGCAATTCAAAGTGTACCAACCAGTTAGTTTACTGTGCGATTATCGAACAAAATGGCCGTTAGCGAATTGACGATTTTTTGCTCACTGCGCACCATCGACAGCACATTGAGGCCGCGCCTTAACCATCGACCTCAATGACCAAAGACCCAGAACACACCATAAAAATGTCAAAAATCGGGTACACGCTCATGCTTTCATTCAACGCCTTACCCCGCACCGCCGCCCATCCGTATCAGCGCCCGGACACACCTGGCCGACTCGGCTTCATCGCCTGAATCCGGCCCACCACACCGGCGAATACTCTCGACCGATCCCTCTGGCAGCGTACCAACCTGCGCCTGCAGAAGATCGATCACGCGCCCTTGAAGCCCCGACAAGCCTGGCTTGTCAGTCATTGAACGGATGGCACACATGATTCCTTCACAAAGTTCGCGCATGGCTCCCAGCCTGAACGCCACACACGCCGGCATCGGCGACAAGATCCGCGGTGCCATGGCCGTGGGCAAAACCCGCTGGGGCATGCTCGCCCTGGTGTTTTTCGCCACCACCCTGAACTACATCGACCGTGCCGCACTGGGCGTCATGCAGCCAATCCTGGCCAAGGAGATGAGCTGGACGGCGATGGACTACGCCAACATCAACTTCTGGTTCCAGGTCGGCTATGCGATCGGCTTTGTCCTGCAGGGTCGGTTGATCGACCGGGTGGGCGTCAAACGCGTGTTCTTCTGCGCCGTGCTGCTCTGGAGCCTGGCCACAGGCGCCCATGGCCTGGCCACCTCGGCGGTGGGCTTCATGGTCTGCCGTTTCATTCTCGGCCTGACCGAAGCCGCCAACTACCCGGCCTGCGTGAAAACTACGCGGTTGTGGTTCCCTGCCGGCGAACGGGCCGTGGCCACCGGCATTTTCAACGCTGGGACCAACGTCGGTGCGATGTTCACCCCGATGCTCCTGCCGTTGATCCTGCATGTCTGGGGCTGGCAGGCGGCGTTCCTGTGCATGTCGGCGCTGGGCGGGATCTGGCTGCTGTTCTGGGGCCTGAAGTACTTCAACCCGGAAGACCATCCGCGTGTCAAACAAACGGAACTGGACTACATCCAGGATCAGGTCGAACCCGAACAAACCCGAGTCCCCTTCTCGCGCATCCTGCGCATGCGCGGTACCTGGGCCTTCGCCCTCGCCTACTCGATGACTGCTCCCGTGTTCTGGTTCTACCTGTACTGGCTGCCGCCATTCCTCAACCAGCAATACAACCTGGGCATCAACGTGACCCAGATGGGTATTCCGCTAATCATCATTTACCTGACCGCCGATTTCGGCAGCGTCGGCGGGGGCATCCTCTCGTCCTTCCTGATTGGCCGCGGCATCAACCCGATCAAGGCGCGCCTGATGTCGATGCTGCTGTTTGCCTGCTGCATCATCGGCGTGATCATTGCCGCCGGCTCAAGCAACCTCTGGGTAGCGGTATTCGCCATCTCCCTGGCCATTGGTGCACACCAGGCCTGGACTGCGAATATCTGGAGCCTGGTGATGGATTACACCCCCAAGCACATGATGAGCACGGTGTTCGGCTTCGGCGGCATGTGCGCAGCCATCGGCGGGATGTTCATGACCCAACTGGTCGGACACATCCTCACCGTCACCAACAATAATTACACCGTGCTGTTCACCATGATTCCGGCAATGTATTTCATCGCCCTGACCTGGATGTACTTCATGGCACCGCGCAAGATCCCTGACCTGCAAGACTGATCCGCCCTTCGCGCAGGCCTGTCCGGGCCTGCGCAACACGCTTGCTCATCGCCGGCGCTGCTGCCAGGCCGCTGCCAGACCGCTGAGACAGATGATCACGATGCCCACGATCGTCATCAGGCTCGGCGTATGGGCAAACAGCAACCAGCCCAAGAGTCCGGCAAATACAATCTGACAGTAGCCAAATGGTGCCAGCAATGCCGGTGCCGCGTGGCGAAAGGCCTGGGTCAGAAACAGGTGCGCAGTCATCCCGCAGGTCCCCAGCGCCAACATCATCAGCCCGTGGCCGAAGCTCGGCACTTGCCAGAACATCGGCACCAACGCACTCATGACCAGGGTATTGCACAGACCGGCGAAGAAGTTGCTGGTGGTTGGGCTGTCGATTTCGGCGAGCTTGCGCGTCAGTAGTTGATAAAAGCAGAAGCACAGCGCCGAGCAGAATGGCAACAGCACTGCCGGGGTGAACAGTTCACCGCCGGGATGAACAATGATCAGCACCCCGACAAAACCGCAGATCACTGCCAGCCACTGCCCTCGTGTGACGTGCTCGCCGAGCAGCGGCACCGAAAGCGCGGTGACCAGCACCGGAGCGAGGAAGTTGACGGCCGTCGCTTCCGCCAAGGGGATGTACAGCAAACCGGTGGTGAACAACAAACTGGTCCCCAGCAGACACAACGCCCGCAGTAACTGCAGCAATGGCCGGCGAGTACGCAGAACCCGCAATCCCGACTGCGGCAGAAATATCCCCGCCATCAACAGGGTGTGCACCAGATAGCGTGCCCACACCACCATGATCACCGGGTAAAACCCCGACAAGTACTTGGACAGGGCATCGTGGGTAGAAAACAAAAGGGTCGCGCCAATAACCAGCACAATGCCTTTGAAGGGTTGGTTGATACCGGACAGTGGCGTACTCACCCTGCACTCCTTTTGTAGGACTTTGATCGCGATCGAATAATCTAGAACTGAATTCCATTTTTTAACACAAGTGCATTGTAAAAACGTTCGATCAACGTACGAATCTTTCGTGCAAGTCTTCCACCCTCTTGATGGCCAGTGCACTAATGGCTGAACAACTCAGAGGCTTGAGTGGCAGCCGACAGCTCCTGAGTGAACTGCAGCAAAAGGCCAGCCAACTCATGCAAACGCTGCTCGGGCAACCGAGCGCTAGGGCCGGCAACGCTTAGCACCCCTACCACACGCCCATCCAGCGGGTGGCGCACCACTGCGGCGATCGCCGAGGTTCCCAGCGCCGAACTTTCCTGGACCCAGGCATAACCGTTCTCCCGGGTTAGCCTCAGGCGTTCGAGCAGCTCGATATTGGAGCGTGGTGCATTCGGTCCCACCTCCGGTGGCTCGTCATTGACCTGACGCTCTACCAGGGCCAGGGCCTCGGCATCAGTCATGCTGGCCAGCCAGGCATGCCCGGAAGCGGTGTAGAACAACGGCGCCTCGCGGCCCATGTCCGGGTCGTAACGCAAGCCCGAGCGCGCGCCCTGAGACTTGGCAATCCAGGTCTGACGTTGCCCTTCGATCACCCCCAGGCGCACCAGTTCACCGGTTTCCTGCGCCAGACGGTCGAGTACCGGCTGGACAATGTCCGCCCCGCTGCCGGAGAGGTAACGAAAGCCCATGGCGACCAGTTTGGTCGACAGGTGATAACGCAGGTTATCCGGGTTTTGCCGCACATAACCCAGCCGGATGAGCTCGGCGAGCAGTCGATGGGTAGCACTTTTGGGAATCTGCAGTTGCTCGGCCAACACCTGCATCGGCACACCTCGCGGATCGCGGGTGAGGCTTTCCAGCACGCTGAAGACACGTTCGATTTGACTGCCGGCCATGGTGAGCTTCCAAAAAAGGGATGATCGATTCTAAAAGACAAAGCCATCAATGCAAAATCTGGAACCGAATGAATCCCCCAGACTTGCGAAATCATGTGCGTTTACACATCTGATCTCTCCACGAATCGCCATAACTGTTATCCACGTAGCAGGCAATGAAGCCGCTCACACTGCAAGGAAGGTCAACATGCTATGGAAAAAAGCGCGTCCCAGTGACAACGTCAAGGACAGCCGAAAAGCCCCAGGCAATGGATTCAGCTCCACTCAGAAACTCAGCCTGTTGCTGAGTGCCGCTGCCGTTTCCGGCATCATCGCGCTGGAGAGTCTGATGCCTGTCGAAGAAAAAACCGACACCGACATAACCGCTCGGGAGGCCCCGGATCAGTTCAGGGAAGACCCGCAGGTGGCGTTTGTCCGCGCAGTCCTTGGAGACACTGAAGACACCTGGAGTCAGATGTTCGAAATGCTCGAGCAACCCTACCCGCAGCCCACCCTGACGTTGTTCGACAACGGCATCACGTCGGCGTGCGGCTATGCAAACGCAGCCATTGGCCCGTTCTACTGCCCACAAAGCCAATCGATTTACCTGGACCTGGATTTTTTCCGCAAGATGGCTGATCGCGTGGACGACTTCGGTGAGTTTGCCCAAGCCTATGTCATTGCTCATGAAATCGGGCATCACGTACAAACCCGACTGGGTCTGTCTCGACTTTTCGATGAGGCGCAAAGTGCAAACCGGCGTACCGCCGGGGCTGACGGCCTGGAAGTTCGCGCAGAACTGCAGGCCGACTGCCTGGCCGGCGTCTGGGCTCACCACGCACAACAACGCCTGGATTGGCTGGAGCCGGGCGACATACAGGCCGCGCTCAACGCTGCCGCAGCGTTCGGCGACGACTACCGTCGCGGGAACCAATCCTCCAGGGTAATGCCTGAGTCCTTCACACACGGCACATCCGAGCAACGTGTGCGCTGGTTCAAACATGGCTTCGAGCACGCTCGCATCGAGCAATGCGACACCTTCTCGGCGGATCCCCTGTAGTCCGGCAGCCTTGGCTACCGGATGCCATACTCCCTATCGTTCGACAAAGTCGGACGATAGGGAGGGCGACCATCCCACAGACCAACAACGCTTTCCACCACGCGCAATTAGAGGATTCCCACATGTTATGGAAAAAAGGTCGCCGCAGTGACAACGTGGTGGATGCCCGTGGCGAGGGTGGAGGCGGTGGCGGAATGCGCTTCGGCGGCGGCAAGGGATTGAGCCTGACGGCCATCGTGCTGATTGTCGGGATCGGTTGGATCACCGGCCAGGACCCGATGCAGATACTTGGCCAACTGGCTGGCCAGATGGAGCAGCCTTCAGCTCCCGCCACCACTCAGGCGCGCAAGGCACCGCCGGCCAATGATGAGCAGGCGGAGTTCGTCGCGCGGGTCCTTGGGGACACTGAAGACACCTGGGGGCAGATCTTCCAGCAGGCCGGCCGCCAGTATGCAGCGCCCAAGCTGATGCTGTTCAGTGGCCGGGTCAACTCAGCGTGCGGTGGGGCCACGGCGGCCACCGGTCCGTTCTACTGCCCGGCCGATCAGCGGGTTTATCTGGACATGAGCTTCTTCCAGGAAATGTCCCAGCGTTTCGGCGCTGCCGGTGATTTCGCCCAGGCCTATGTCATCGCCCATGAAGTCGGTCATCACGTGCAAACCTTGCTCGGCGTTTCTGCGAAAATCCAGGCGGCTCGCCAGCAAGGCCAGCGCATGGAAGGCGACGGCGGTCTGCTGGTGCGCCAAGAGCTGCAGGCTGATTGCCTGGCAGGTGTGTGGGCCAACAACGCACAAAAACGTTTGAATTGGCTGGAGCCGGGTGATATTGAAGAGGCCTTGAACGCTGCCAATGCCATCGGCGATGACCGTTTGCAGCAACAGGGCCAGGGTCGTGTAGTACCGGACTCTTTCACTCATGGTACCTCGGCACAGCGCGTACGCTGGTTCAAGACCGGCTTTGCCCAGGGTCAAATCAGTCAATGCGACACCTTTGCCTCGAAGAGTCTCTAAATGGACATACGCTGGCTCGCGGTCTGTGCTCTGTTAATCAGCGGCTCTGCGGTGCACGCCGCCGAACAGGGAGTCAAAGACATCAGCCCCGGTCGCCTGGATCTGGGTGTCGGCGAATTGGCCGTCGGCGTCAGCCAGAATTCACCGCAAATCCAGCGGGTGTTGATCATCCTCCACGGACGCCTGCGCAACGCCGAGACCTACCGGCAGAGCGCCGAAAAGGCGGCTCGCGAAGCAGGACAAAGCGCCACAACCCTGGTGATCGCACCGCAGTTTCTCAATGAAGCCGACATTGCCCGCCACGATCTGCCGGACAAGGTGCTGCGCTGGCGCGGCAACGAATGGATGGCCGGTGACTTGTCTACCGGTCCCGAAGCCTTGAGTTCCTATGCAGTGCTCGATCGATTGCTGACCCGTTTGAGCAACCGCCTGGAATACCCGACGCTCAAGGAAGTCGTCATTGCCGGGCACTCGGGTGGCGCTCAAGTCGTGCAGCGCTTTGCCATGATGGGCGAAGACCAGCCGGCCTTGCGCCAGGCCGGGGTCAAGGTCCGTTATGTCATCGCCAACCCATCGTCCTACGCCTACTTCGACAAGCAGCGAGCGGTCGCGGTTGATCCGGCGAAATGTCCGACCTTCAATGACTGGAAATATGGCCTGAACCACCTCCCGAGCTACGCCAAGGGCCAGACAGCGAAGACCCTCGAGCAACGCTACATCGAACGCGACATTACCTATCTGCTGGGGGAACTGGACACCAATGCTGCCCAACCCGCCCTCGACAAGACCTGTGCAGCCCTCGCCCAGGGGCCTTCACGCCAGGAGCGCGGGCTCAACTACTTCAAGTACCTGACGCAGCGCCACCCGCACGACTTGAATCAGCATCTGGTAGAGGTTCCTGGCGTAGGCCATAACGGCGACAAGATGTTTACCTCACCCGAGGGCCTGGACGCGCTGTTTCGCTGGTAAACCGCTGCGGGTTCACCCCAACAACATCTGGCGCAGCGCCAGGCAATCAGCCGCATGCCAGTCCGCCAGCTCGGGCCATGGGTTATCCGGCAGGTTCACCAGCACCGTGTGAGTGCCCGCCGCCCGACCACAATCCAGATCGAAGCGATAGTCACCGACCATGACCATCTCTGCTGGCGCAACCTGCCAAGCCTCAGCCAGTTTCAGCAAGCCGCCGGGATGGGGCTTGGGGGGGGCATCGTCGCGCCCGAGCACGTCCTCGATTGCGAAACAGTCCGCCAGGCCAATGGCCTGAAGCGTCACATGCGCCAGCTCGCGGGCATTGCGGGTGAGAATCCCCAGGCGATAACCGCACCCTGCAAGCTCACGCACCAATTCCACCGCGCCGGGGGCAGGTTTGGAACCCAGTGCCAGGTCGCGTTCATGCTCCAGCAGCCAAGCGTGTTTGGCGGCCGCCTCCTCGGCGGGCAAGGCCGCGAGGTGGGTCAGGATGTCGTGCTCCGGGGGGATCGCCAGGGCCTGGCGGATCGCCGCAAAGTCATGCACGGCGACAGTCAGGGTTCCGTCCATGTCGAATACCCAATGACGAACCTGCGACAGACTCATGCCCAGTCCTTGCGGTGGCGGATCAAGCCTTCCTGAGTGACCGAGGCCACCAGTTTGCCGGCGCGGTTGTACACGCTACCACGGGAGAACCCTCGCGAATTACCGGCCCATGGACTGTCCATGGCGTAGAGCAGCCAGTCATCGGCACGCAGATCGGCGTGGAACCACAGGGCGTGATCGAGGCTGGCGACCTGCATATCTTTCTGCCAGACCGATTTGCCGTGGGGCAACATCGAAGTGGTCAGCAAGCCGAAATCCGAGGCATAGGCCAGCAGGTATTTGTGCAAGGCCGGGATGTCTGCCAACGCACCGTCGGCGCGAAACCAGACGTACTTGATCGGATCCCCGGGTTGCGGATTGTAGGGATCCTTCTCGGTGACCGGGCGCACTTCGATCGGCTTCGGGCACAGCAACTTCTCGCGCATGTGCTCCGGGATCAGATGCGCCAACTGCTGGGTGATTTCCAGTTCGGTTGGCAGGTTCTCCGGACCGACCACAACCGGCATCTCGGTCTGGTGGAAGAAGCCTTCTTCGTCGTACTGGAACGAGGCGCTGCAGGTGAAGATCGGGTTGCCCTTCTGGATCGCGGTCACCCGGCGCGTGCTGAAGCTGCCGCCATCGCGTACCCGGTCAACCTGATAGACCACCGGCAAACCGGCGTCTCCCGGACGCAGGAAATAACCATGCATCGAATGCACATGCCGCGCCTCTTCAACGGTCTGACTGGCTGCAGACAGCGACTGGCCCAGCACCTGGCCGCCGAACAGCTGGCGAAACCCGAGGTCCTGACTGCGACCACGGAACAGGTTTTCTTCGATGGGTTCCAGGGTCAGCAAGTCGACCAGATCATCCAGCACATGACTCATTCAGACTCTCCTACAGAGCAATGCCGCGCAGTCCTGGCTGCTGCGGTCGATTCGGATGTTGGCCGGAGCCAACCAATACACGCATTGTAAACATCCGAGCTGGCTTAGCCATGCATGGTTTTCAACCATTGCTCGCGGGAAATGCGGTAAAGCAGGTGACGGCTCAGCGGATGATCGGGCGCCACCTTGGGATGATCGAAATCTCCCGCCGGATCGTGCTTCATGCCAATCGCCTGCATGACTTTCTCCGAAGGCAGGTTATCCACCGCTGTAAACGCCACCACCTGATCCAGAGACAAGCGATCAAAACCGCAACGCAGAGCGGTCCACGCCGCTTCACTGGCGTACCCGAGCCCCCAGTGTTCACGCGCCAGGCGCCAGCCGATTTCAATAGCAGGAGTGAACGTCGCCTCGAACCCGACTGCCCCCAAACCGGTAAAACCGATGAACGCGCCGCTGTCCTTGCGTTCCAGCGCCCACGCGCCGAAACCATGCTCGGCGAAATGTCCACGGATTCGCCCGATCAATTCGGCACTTTCCAGGCGACTCAAGGGCGCCGGAAAGTAGCGCATGACCTGTGGGTCAGCGCACATCGCGGCAAATGCCGGTAAATCCTCATCACGCCACTGCCGCAGTAGCAAGCGTGCACTTTCCAGTTGCAGTATTGGCTCCATTGCTCCACTCCGTTGCGCTGCCACCCAGTCTATATCGCTGGTAGGATCCTTCACTCATTCACGCCGCGTTATCCACATGCCCCTGCCCCTGATCTACCACGAAGACTACAGCCCCGAGTTTCCCTCGGAGCATCGCTTCCCCATGGACAAATTCCGCCTGCTGCGCGATCACCTGGTGGACAGTGGCCTGACTCGGGACCAGGATCTGCTGCGTCCGCAGATCTGCCCGCCGGACGTTCTCGCCCTGGCCCACGATCGCGACTATATCGACCGCTATATGCAGGGCGAGTTGTCCCGTGAAGACCAGCGGCGCCTCGGTCTGCCCTGGAGCGAAGCCCTGGCGCGGCGCACAGTGCGTGCCGTCGGTGGTTCGCTGCTCGCAGCCGAGCAGGCGCTGCAACATGGCCTGGCCTGCCACTTGGCGGGCGGCACCCACCACGCCCACTACGATCATCCGGCCGGCTTTTGCATCTTCAACGACCTGGCGGTGATCAGCCATTACCTGCTGGAAAGTGGCCGTGTCGGACGCGTGCTGATCTTCGACTGCGATGTGCATCAAGGCGATGGTACGGCCCGGATACTGGAACATACCCCGGACGCAGTGACGGTTTCCCTGCACTGCGAAAAGAATTTTCCCGCACGCAAGGCCAAGAGTGACTGGGACATCCCTTTGCCCATGGGCATGGGTGATGACGATTACCTGAAGGTGGTCGATGACGCGCTCAGCTACCTGCTGCCGCTGTACCAGCCTGACCTGGTGCTGTACGACGCAGGCGTCGATGTGCACAAGGATGACGCCCTGGGTTATCTGAAGCTGACAGACGCCGGTGTCGCTGCGCGTGACGAAAGCGTGATGCACCATTGCCTCGGACGGGACATTCCGGTGGTCGGGGTAATTGGCGGCGGCTACAGCAAGGACCGTCAGGCCCTGGCGCGGCGCCACGGCATTCTGCATCACAGCGCGCAACGGGTCTGGCAGTCATCAGGCTGTCACTGAACCCTGGATGTTTTACCCACAATGGCTGTGGAGCGGCCTGTGGATAACCTGAGCGAAAGGACCTGCAGACCACAGGACACCTGGCCTACGGAGCACTGATTGTTTTTTGACCAGCTAAAATCTGCTGCGAGGCCCGGCCGCCTCTGCGAGCCGGGTCACGTACTGTTAGAATGCGCCGCTCATTCCACCGAACCGCAGCGCTCGCCATGACTCAGTCCACCGCCCCCTTCCCTCGCCACGTTGCCATTATCGGCGGCGGCCCTGCCGGCCTGATGGCCGCCGAGGTATTGAGCCAGAGTGGAATCCAGGTTGATCTGTATGACGGCATGCCATCCGTGGGGCGCAAATTCCTGTTGGCCGGCGTTGGCGGCATGAACATCACCCACTCCGAGGCCTACCCGGCTTTTCTTTCGCGCTACGCCGAGCGGGCGCCGTACATGGCACCGCTGCTGCGCGAATTCGGCGCGCAAGCACTGTGCGAATGGATTCACGACTTGGGAATCGAAACCTTTGTCGGCAGTTCCGGACGAGTGTTTCCCACCGACATGAAAGCGGCCCCCCTGTTGCGTGCCTGGCTCAAGCGCTTGCGTGACAGCGGTGTAGTTATCCACACCCGCCACCGCTGGCTGGGCTGGAATGCCGATGGCAGCGCGCGCATCGCCAGCCCCGACGGTGAGAAAGCAGTGAAACCCGACGCCTTGCTGCTGGCCTTGGGCGGCGGCAGTTGGTCACGTCTGGGCTCGGACGGCGCCTGGACGTTGCCTCTGGAACAAAAAGGTATCGACCTGAACCCCTTGGCACCGAGCAATTGCGGGTTTGACGTCGCCACCTGGAGCGAGCTGATGGTCAGCAAATTCGCCGGAGCGCCGCTGAAAAATATCGCCATCGGTTTGAATGACGACCTGCCACGCCTCGGCGAGTGCGTGATCACCGCGACCGGTATTGAAGGCAGCCTGATCTACGCGTTATCGGCCAGCATTCGCGACGCCATTCAACTGAACGGCTCGGCAACGGTACACATCGATCTGCTGCCCGGCCGCCCTGTGGATAAAATCCAGGCGGCGCTGAACAAGCCCCGCGGCTCACGCTCCATGGCCAAGCACCTGCAGAGCCAGTTGGGCCTGGACGGTGTCAAGGCTGCCTTGCTGCGCGAACTCACCGGCGCGGACACGTTCGCTGATCCGCTTGCCCTGGCCCAGGCCATCAAGGCCCTGCCACTGACACTGGTCAAGACCCGTCCACTGGACGAAGCCATCAGCAGCGCCGGCGGCGTGAAGTTCGAAGCGATGAACCAGAACCTGATGCTCAACGCCCTTCCAGGCGTGTTTTGCGCAGGTGAAATGCTCGACTGGGAGGCGCCGACGGGCGGCTACCTGCTGACTGCCTGCTTTGCCAGCGGACGAGCAGCAGGACTGGGAGTAAAGGACTGGCTCAGCGGTAAGTGATGAGCTGCAAGCTACAAGACTGAAGCGGTGCATACCGCTTGTGTCTTGCAGCTTGAAGCTGCCCACGTCCTACTTCTTCTTACGCGGCCCGGTATTGAACACCGGCACTTTGCGCACCGGTTTCACCGGCACATCGGCCACAGTCTCGCCACTGTCGACCCACTTGCCGAGGTTGCGTTTACCGCCGCCGGAAGCCTTGGGCTTCTTCGGTTTTTTCGGCTTCTTGATCACCTGACCACTGGCGTCGGTGTCCGGCACACGATGATCGGGCTCGAAGTCCTGCTCCTGATGCCGGGTCAGGGGCTGACGGGTCAGCATCTCAATGGCCGACAGCAGATTCACCTCATCGGCACACACCAGCGAAATCGCCTCGCCGGTAGCGCCGGCACGCCCGGTGCGGCCGATACGGTGGATGTAGTCCTCGGCCACGATCGGCAGGTCGAAGTTGACCACCAGCGGCAGGTCTTCGATATCCAGACCACGCGCCGCAACGTCAGTGGCCACCAGAATCTGGATGTCACTGGCCTTGAAGCGGTCCAGCGCCCGCTGGCGAGTGGCCTGCGGTTTATCGCCGTGAATACCGTCGGCATTCACGCCAAGACCTTGTAACTTATCCACCAGCGCATCGACGCCGTTACGGGTCTTGGCGAACACCAGCACCTGTTTCCACTTGCCTTTGCGCATCAGGTGCACGAACAGTTCCGGCTTGCGCTTTTTGTCGACCGTGTACACCCATTGCTTGACGGTGTTGGCCGCCACATTACGCGGGCTGACCTCAATGCTCAGAGGGTCATTGAGCATCTGCCCGGCCAGCAGGCGGATCTGCTCGGAAAATGTCGCGGAGAACAACAGCGTCTGGCGCTTTTTCGGCAACGCCTTATAAATGTTCGCCAGCTCTTCGGAAAAGCCCAGGTCGAGCATGCGATCCGCTTCGTCCAGCACCAGGGTCTGCAGCTGGTTGAATTTCAGCGCGTTCTGGCGGAACAGGTCCAGCAGGCGACCCGGTGTCGCCACCAGCAAATCGACACCTTTGCGCAGTTTCATCATCTGCGGGTTGATGCTGACGCCGCCGTAGACCGCGTAAGTGCTCAGCGGCAGGTGCTCGGCGTACTGACGCACGCTTTCATGCACCTGCTCGGCCAGCTCGCGGGTCGGTACAAGGATCAGTGCCCGCACCGAGTTGCTGCTGACTTTCGGCCCTTCCATGGCCAGCAATTGCAGGAGCGGCACGGCAAAACCGGCGGTCTTGCCGGTACCGGTCTGGGCCGCAGCCATCAGGTCGCGACCGGCCAGTACGGCGGGAATGGCTTGCGCCTGCACCGGAGTCGGGGTCTGGTAACCGAGCGTCTCGAGGGCGCGCAGCAAGGGTTCGATCAGGCCAAGAGTGGCGAAAGTCATTGGGGTACCGTAGGAGAATGTCAGCGCATCTGTGCAATGCGCGGCAGTTTACCTTAAATCACTGCGGTTTCTGCTTACGCCACTGCGGCAAGCCGATCAACACCACGGCACCGATGATGACCGTCATCGCCAGCGCCTCTTCGAGGCCAATGGTTTCGCCGGCAAAGACAATCCCCAGCAGCACTGCCACCGCCGGGTTCACGTAGGCATAGCTGGTGGCAGCGGCAGGCCGCACATGCTTGAGCAGGTACATATAGGCGTTGAACGCGACGATGGAGCCGAATACCACCAGGTACATCAGCGCGATCCAGCCTTCAATGGGTGGCAGGGCTTGCAGGTGCTCACCGGACAACACACTGCCAATCATCAGCACCACGCCACCTATCAGCATCTCGGCCGCACTGGCCATCGCCCCTTGCGGCAGTGGCAGGTGCCTGCTCAACACGGAGCCGAATGCCCAGGCCGCAGCGGCGAAGATCAACAGGGCAGCCCCCAGCGGGCTGGATTGCAGGTTGGAGCCGAGGTTGAGCATGGCGATGCCGATCAGCCCCATGATAATGCCCGCCCATTCCAGGCGAGTGTTACGGGTGCCCCAGAAATAGCCGAACAACAGGGTGAACAGCGGCACGGTCGCGACCGCCAGCGCAGCCACACCGGAAGCCACACCGGCGTGCTCGGCCACGGTCACCGCGCCGTTGCCACAACTGAGCAGCAACACGCCGATGATCGCCGCCGCCTTCCACTGCTGCCAAGTCGGAGCCGGCACCCCGCGCCAGCGCAGAAAGCCGTACAACAGCGCCCCGGCGAGGATAAAGCGCACCCCACCGAGCATCAGTGGCGGCCAGGATTCCACGCCGATGCGAATCACCAGGTAGGTCGACCCCCAGATCACGTACAGCGCAAAAAAGGCACCAATCAATGGTAACGGGAAACGGCGAAGACCAGGCATGGGAGGCTCTAAGGCAGGACAAGTGGAGCGTTATTCTAGAAACCCGACAGACGGAACATAAGTTACAAAACCTGTTTATGAGGCCGGTACACTTTTCAAAGCACGGAGTTAGTCGCTATAAACCGTGCTTTCGAAAGCCAGCTGTTTCTGGAGCCTGTTTATGGACAAGTACGACCGAATGCTGCTCAGCGCCTTGATGGAAAATGGCCGGGCGTCTTACGCCGAGCTGGCGAGAAAAGTGAACCTTTCGGCTCCGGCCGTCGCCGAGCGAGTCGCCAAGCTGGAGTCCAACGGGGTAATCACTGGCTACCAGGCGAATGTCGACTTGGCCAAGGTCGGTTTACCGATCCAGTGCCTGATCGAACTGCGCCTGACCCAGCATGGCAACCAGAAAGCCTACGACGAACTGCTCGAGATCCCCCAACTGACCGAGTGTTATCGGGTAACGGGGGATGCCTGCGTGATCATGCGCGGCGCGGTGGCGTCGATGATCGAACTTGAAGCCTTGATTAATCGCGTCGCCCGCTTCGGCTCCAGCAAGACGTCAATCGTGCTGTCGAGCGCCTTCGACAAACGTGTGCCGTTGGCACAACTGGAAAGCTCGGGCAGGTGAGGGACTTCAGACCCCGCGATGGCGCTGGAGATGATCGTTGATTTTCGCCGCTGGGACTTTCTGCAGGCGGCACAAGAATTCATGGGACAGCTCACGCAACCCATGTTTTTCACGCAACTCGTGCGCCAGGTGCGCCGTCAGATTGGCTGCCATTTCCGCGTCGGCCATCGCCCGGTGCGCCTGCCCGGTATGAGGCAATTGTGCGAAGGACGTGAGGGTGCCCAGCTTGTGGTTGGGCGCCGCCGGCATCAGGCGGCGGGCCAAAAGCAGCGAACAGGCGAAGTTCTGCAGACGGGTCCGCTTGATCCGCCCCAGCTCGAAGTCCCAGAACTTCTGGTCGAATGCCGCGTTGTGGGCCAACAGTGGCGTAGTGCCAACGAACTCGTTGACCTCGTTCATGACCTGCTCGGCGCTCGGCGCCGTGCGCAACATGGCATTGCTGATGCCGGTCAGTTGCTCGATGAAGGCCGGCACCCGCACCCCGGCATTCATCAGGCTCTGGTAACGGTCGACAATGCGTCCCTGTTCCAGCATGACCACAGCGATTTCGGTGGCTCGGCAGCTGCTGCTGGGGGAGATCCCGGTGGTTTCAAAGTCGATGACGGCTATGCGTTCCAAACCTGTTCCTTGCGTTCAATGTTCAATTTTTAAGCAGCAACGCGCCTTCGATCGGCACGTAGCGGCTGGCCGCGCGAATCAGCGAATTGGCGGTCAAGCCGGGCACACCGTAAGCCACCGCCTCGACCCGGTGCTTACTGATGATGCGCTCCAGCAACATGTCGAAATCGCCGTCACCGGAAGCCAGTACCACTTCATCGACGTGATCGGCAGCGTCCATGACGTCCAGGGTAATGCCGACGTCCCAGTCGCCCTTGGCCGAGCCATCGCTGCGCTGTATGTAAGGCTTGAGCTTCACGGTGAAACCGAGGTTACGCAGGATCTGCTGGAATTGTTGCTGCTTGCTGTCGCCCCGATCGATGGCGTAGGCATAGGCCTCGACAATCTGCCCACGCTGACTGATGTCAGCCCACAGGGCGGCATAGTTGAAATGACAACCGTAAGCCTGGCGCACGGTGTAATAGAGGTTCTGGACATCGGCGAACACTGCGATTTTCTTCACCGCACTTCCTCTTGGCGCACGCAGGCGGTTGCTCGGACTCAGGGTCCGAAAAGTCGCTCAGTATGCCAGTCATGAAGAAGATTCCGCGAATAAACAGTCCGGGGCGCCACAGCGCCCCGGACGAATGGCGGGTCAGACGAAGGAATCGTCGTCGCCAAACAGGGATGAGTTGTCGTCGCTGTAATCAGTGTCGGTCAATCCACCCTGATCGTTGCCGTAGCTGTCGTTGCCGGCCATGCGTTGCTCGTCGCCCCAACTGCTGTCGCTGACCTGGGCAGGCTCTTCCTTGATGACCTCGACAATCTCTTGCGGATTCTGATTGCTGTGAAACAGGCTGCTGATGCCTTGTGCCAGCATCACGCCACCGGCAACGCCCGCTGCGGTTTTCAATGCGCCACCGAGAAAGCCACTGCCGGCAGCCGGGGCCTGCGGCGTTGGTGCAGCATAATTCTGCGGCGCAGCAGCAAAGCCCGGCCGCGTGGACTGGGCGGCAGCGGCAGAGCCTCCGGGCTCACGCCAGCCATTGCCACTGAAGGCTGCCGGGGCTTGGGCTGCGGCTGGCGGCGCCTCACGGTTACCACCAAAAATGCTCGACAGGAAACCGCCGCCACTGGGTGCCGTCGCGGGTGCCTGGGTCTTGGCTCGTTGCAGTTCGTCCTGGGCTTGCTGCAGCTGTTGCGCGAGTTGCTTATTGTGTTCGTCGAGACGTTTGATGGCCGCCTCTTGCACCAGAATCGCCTGAGTCATGAAATAGCCTGCGGCGGGCTGCCGGTTCAGGTGCTCCTTGATCCGTGCCTCGGCCTGAGCGTCTCGCGGATCGGCCTGGGTTTCGGCCTGCTGCAGACGGGAAAACAGTCCATCGATCAGGGTTTGCTCTTCGCTGTTCATGACTACCTCTCGGATTGCCGGAAAATCGTCGACCTCTTCCCTTGTGGATGAGGTGCCCGGCAGTTATGGGGCCGACACAGCTTGTTTCAATGAGCTTTACCGAACGTTTACCTTTGTTCAGGAAGTGCGCGCATCGGTTACAGTGTCGCTACACCTTGCAACCTGCGAAAGCGACCGATGAATCCGTTAGATGTACTCCGCGACTCCCTGTATTTCTTCAAGCGCAACCTGAGCGGCATCGTGCCACTGTGCCTGCCGTTGGTGGTGATCGAGGCCATGCTGCAACAACTGGTCGACCACACTCAGGGGCCCGAGGCATTTCCGGGTTACAGCGTGATTGTCGGGTTGCTGGTGTATCCGTTGTATACCGCGGCACTGATCCTCTTTCTCGATGCCCGCAGCCGAGGCGAGTCACCACGCACCCGTGATCTGCTAGCGGCCTCGGCCAGCCTGTGGCCACGCTTCGCCCTGCTGACCGCGGTCAACACCCTGATGATTCTGGTGGGCCTGTCGCTCTACTTCCTGCCGGGCATCTGGCTGATGGTGATGCTGGCCTTTGCCGAGTACCTGCTGGTGCTGCGAAACATGCAGCCTCTAGCCGCCATCCGCGAAAGCATGCGCATGGCCCGGGGCAATTTCCTGCGCATTCTGGTGTGCATTCTCTGCGTGATGGCACCGCTCTGGTTGCTCAAGGGTGCGAGCGTGTCGGTGTATCCGGAGCCGAATCCGATCCTGTCGGTGATCATCGAGAGTGGTCACAGCTTCCTGCAGTTGTTCACCAGCGTGGTGCTGTTCCGCTTGTTCATGCTGATCAGCGATGCCGCTGACAACAACCCTGGCAATGCCTGACAGCGCCACCCTTGGGCTGCGACCTCGCTCTCGGTTATGCTCGGCTCAATCTTTTGTAACGCCATAAGCCGAGCCCATGACCCGACTACTGCGCTACACCCTGCTGGGCCTGCTGATCGTCGCAGGCCTGTTGCTGACCCTGACCTACAGCCTGACCTGGCGCCCCGACGCCAAAGAAACCCTGGCGGTTCGCTGCACCGCCGACGCCCCGCCGCTGGTGTCAGGCCAGGCGCTGAAAGTCATGACCTGGAACGTGCAATATCTCGCCGGCAAACGCTATGTTTTCTGGAACGACTTGGCCCAGGGCAACGACGAAGCGCCGACACCGGAGGACATGGCCTTCAGTCTCGATGAAGTGGCACGGGTGATTCGTGACGAGCAACCGGATGTGGTGCTCCTGCAAGAACTGGATGACGGGGCCAAGGCCAGCGACTATCAGGACCAACTGAAATTACTTCGCGAGCGCGTCGCCGACATCTACCCCTGCAGCACCTCGGCCTTCGACTGGAAGGCTGACTTTGTCCCGGACCCTCATATTGTCGGCAGCGTCGGACGGCAACTGGCGACCCTCAGCCGCTACAAGATCGAAAGCGCAGAACGCCTGCAATTGCCGGAGCAACCGGGCAACCTCATCAGTCGCCAGTTCCAGCCGAAAAACGCCTTGCTGGTGAGTTATCTGGGGCAAAGCGACGGTGGGCAAGTCGCCGTGCTCAACACCCACCTGGATCGGGCTGTGCAGCCGGACGACACCCTGCAGCACCAGGTCGTGGCCGTGGCCAAGGTGCTGGATCAATACGAAGCGCGCGGCACGCCCTGGCTGATCGGCGGAGATTTCAACCTGCTGCCGCTGGGACAGTTCCAGCGTCTGCCTGCCGAACAACGCACGCCCTACTCCGCTGACAGCGCGCTGCACCTGCTGTGGGACAAATACCCGATGATTCCCACGAATAACGAAGCCAGCGGCATCAATCGCGAACGCTGGCTGACCCATTACCCCAACGACCCCGGCCTCAACGGCCCGGATCGCACCGTCGACTACCTGTTCTACAGCTCGCGAATCAAGCGTGTGGAAGCCGAAGTGCGGCAGGACGACACGCTGCGCATCTCCGATCACTTGCCGGTGATCGCGCGGTTTCTGTTGCCGGCAACCCCCTAGACGCCAATTCGATCAGGACTTGCGCGGCTTGGCTCGCGCCGTGGCTTCGGCCACCAGCGGGTCATCCGGCCAATAGTGCTTGGGGTAACGCCCCTTCAAGTCCTTCTTGACCTCGACGTAGGTACTGCGCCAGAAGTTCGCCAGGTCCTGGGTGACCTGCACGGGGCGCCGCGCGGGTGACAACAGATGCAGCTTGACCACCTGCCGGCCGCCGGCGATGCGCGGGGTTTCGGCCAAGCCGAACAATTCCTGCAGGCGCACCGCGAGAATCGGCGGCTGCTCGCTGTAATCCAGGCGAATCGACGACCCCGAAGGCACGCTCAAGGTCTGCGGCGCCTGCTCGTCGAGACGTTGCGGCATAGGCCACGGCAGCAAGTTATGAACGATGCTCGACAGGTCCAGGCTGGCAAAATGACTGAGCCGCGAAACCCGTCCCAGGTACGGCATCAACCAGTGCTCCAGGCCATTGAGCAAGGCTGTATCACTGACGTCTGGCCAGTCGCTGACACCCAGCTGGTCCAGGTCCAACTGGCGCAACAAGGCGACCCGTGACTGCCACTGGCGCAGCGCCGGCGTCCATGGCAACAACTCCAGGCCCTTGCGTCGCACCAGATTGACCAACGCCTGACTGCGTGCGCTTTCATCCAGCCCGGTCAAGGGCTCGCGGCTCAGCACCAACTCACCCACCTTGCGTTGACGTTCGGCACGCAGCACGCCTTCGCGCTCGTCCCAATCCAACTGATCGACGCAACGCACCTGCTCGGCCAGCACCGAGTCAAACAGTGCCGGATCGAAATCCGCCGCCAGGTAAATCCGCTCTTCGCGCTGGCCTTGACGACTGCCCAGGTCAGCGACCACCAGCCACGGCTGTTTCATCAAGCTGTCGGCTTCGGCGAACAACGCGGCGCGACCATTGGCCAACCGATACTCGGCGCCGCCAGCGCGCCGTTGCTGGGCCACCCGATCGGGATAGGCCAGCGCCAGCAAGGCACCGAGCCAGCGCGGATGGTCAGGATCGGCGACCGCTTGTTCAGCGGTTCCCCGCAGGTAGCCGCGGTATTGCCGTGCCAGTTGCCGCGCCCGCTGCACGCCGCCTTGTGCACCCCGAGCGGCACGCGCTTCGCCAGACAACAGCACCAACCGGCTGTGCAAATCCGCACCACCGCCGCGCAAAATATCCCGCTCGCCGAGCAGCGCTGCAACGTCGCACGCCATGTTCGCCAAACCCAGCGCCTGGCCGCGCAGCAACAAATGAGCGATGCGTGGATGCGCTGGCAACTCGGCCATGGCCTGGCCGTGACGGGTGAGTTTCCAGTCCTCGGGTGAGGCACCTTCGAGGGCTCCCAGGCGTTCGAGCAGATCCTGGGCTTGCGCATAGGCCGCGCTCGGCGGCACATCGAGCCAGACCAACTGCCCCGGCGTCACGCCCCACCGCCCCAGTTGCAAGGCCAGGCCGGCGAGATCCGCCGAAAGAATCTCCGCACTGGCATAGGCTGCCAGTTGCTCGTGCTGGTCCTGCGACCACAAGCGATAACACACCCCCGGCTCCAGGCGTCCGGCCCGACCGGCACGCTGGGTGGCACTGGCGCGGGAGATGCGCTGGGTGTCGAGGCGAGTCATGCCGCTACCCGGATCGAAGCGCGGGACTCGCGCCAGGCCGGCGTCGATCACTACTCGCACACCGTCGATGGTCAAACTGGTCTCGGCGATGTTGGTGGCCAGCACTACTTTGCGTTGTCCCGCCGGCGCCGGATCTATCGCTGCGCGTTGTGCCGCCAGATCCAGTTCACCGTGCAGCGGGCACAACAGCACATTGCTTCGCTCGCCCAGGGCATCGACCAATTGCTGATGCACCCGACGGATTTCCGCCTGACCAGGGAGGAACACCAGCAGGCTGCCCGTTTCATCGTGCAAGGCTTCAAGCACTGTCTGCACCAGTCGTGGCTCGATGAATTCGCCGGGTTGGAACGGACGACCCCAGCGCATCGTCACCGGATACATGCGCCCTTCGCTGCGCAGGATCGGTGCGTCGTTGAGCAAGCCGGCCAAGCGCTCGCCTTCCAGGGTCGCCGACATCAACAGGATTTTCAGCGGCTGCTCATCGCGAAACAGTTCGCGGCCATTGAGACTCAGGGCCAGTGCCAGATCGGCGTCGAGGCTTCGCTCGTGGTATTCGTCGAAAATCAGCAGGCCCACGCCTTCCAGCGCCGGATCTTCCTGCAGGCGTCGGGTGAGAATGCCTTCGGTGACGACTTCAATGCGGGTATTGGGGCCGACCTTGCTGTCCAGGCGAATCCGGTAACCGACGGTCTGCCCGACCTTTTCCCCCAGCTCGCTGGCCAGGCGCTCGGCGGCGGCGCGCGCTGCCAGGCGGCGCGGTTCGAGCATGAGAATGGTCTGTCCGGCCAGCCAGGGCTCGTGCAACATCGCCAAGGGCACGCGGGTGGTCTTGCCGGCGCCGGGGGGTGCTTCGAGCACCGCCTCATGGCGTTGCGCCAAGGCTTCACGCAGTGCGGGTAAAACTTCATCAATCGGCAATGAGATCATGCTGGCTCCAAAACAGAGCGGCGAGTATAACGGCGAACTGCCTGACGTTAATCACGGTCCTATGGTTGACCGACGACGTTTCGTTCCAAGTATTCCCGGGAGATTTCTTATGCGTGTTCCGTTTCGCCTGATTGGCGGTGTACTGGTCGCGAGCCTGCTGACCCAACTGACTGCATGCGGATCGATCTTCTATCCTGATCGGCGCGGCCAGATCGAAGGCAAGATCGACCCGGCGATTGCCGTGCTGGATGCCGTGGGCCTGCTGTTCTATGTAATCCCCGGATTGATCGCCTTCGCTGTCGACTTCGCCACTGGCGCGATTTACTTCGAGCCGGGCAAGACCGCACAGATCGCCCCGGAAAAACTGCAGCAAGCCATTGGCGCCGACGGCCAGGTCGACAACGCCAAGCTGCAGACCATTCTGGAACACGAACTGGGCCGCAGCTTCCCCCTGGACGACCCACGCCTGATCCAGCACAAGGGCAGCGCCCAGCAACTGGCTTCCCTGGGTCTGCAACCCGCAGCCTGATCCCCGGCACCGAAGGAACGATGCACCCATGACCAACAGCCAGGAACACGCTCGCCTGTTACGCCTGGCCACCCGCGCTTCGGTGGCGGTGGCTTGTACGCTGGTGATCGCCAAGGCCATTGCCTGGTGGTTGAGCGGTTCGGTGAGCATGCTCGCCGGCCTGACCGACTCGGCGCTCGACGGCGTGACCTCGCTGCTCAATCTGCTGGCGGTGCATTACGCGCTGCGCCCGGCGGACGACGATCATCGCTACGGCCATGGCAAGGCCGAATCCCTGGCCGGCATGGCCCAGGCGCTGTTCATCGGTGGCAGCGCCGTGCTGATTGCGTTGCAGGCGTTTGAGCGGATCAAGCATCCGGAACCGGTCGGTGCGCCCTGGCTGAGCATCGGCGTGATCGTGTTCTCCCTGGCTCTGACCGTGGCCCTGCTGATTCTGCAGCACCGGGTGATTCGCGCCACCGGCTCCAACGCGGTCCGCGCCGACTCCCTGCACTACCGCTCCGACCTGCTGCTCAACGGCAGCATCCTGATTGCGCTGGTACTGGCCGGGTTCGGCTGGCATCAACTGGACGCCTGGTTCGGCCTGGGGATTGCTGCCTACATTCTGTGGAGTGCGATCCAGATCGCTCGAGAAAGCTTCACCGTCTTGATGGATGAAGAACTGCCGCCGGATGTCAGCCAACACATGCTGGAGCTGGCCTGCGGCGTGCCTGGAGTCCTCGGTGCGCATGACTTGCGCACACGGATTTCCGGCAATCAGTGGTTCGTACAGTTGCACTTGGAATTGCCGGGCGAACTGACCCTGTCAGTCGCCCACGCCATCAGCGACCAGGCCGCCGACGCCATTCACCGCGCCTACCCACGCGCCGAAGTGCTGGTGCACGCCGATCCACAGGAAGTGGTCAAGGCCGCGCGCGATCAGTAATTGACCTGATAACCTCGCGAGGCCAGGCAATTGCCCTGAGCCTGGCGATAGGCCTGCACCACCTCGGGCGCCGGCTGATACGTCATCGCCCGTGGGTCGAAGCCCGACTGTTCCACCGCCCAGCGATAGCACTCGTAACCGTCCTGGTCGATCTGTTGCTGCGACTGACCGTTGGTTGGGTAAGCCAGTACGTCGTAGCCATTGCTGGCCGCTGGCGGTTGCTGATCGGAGACGCCCATCGGTTGCGGTACCACCACGTACTCCCGAGTCGTGGATTCGTAGCTGTAATAGGCGCCAGCGGCGAGAAAAAACAGCGAACCGCCGACCCACATTTCACGCGCGTAGTCCGGCAAGTAGCTGACCCGAATTCCGTACGGTGGACGCACTACGACATAGTGCGGCCCTCGTGGGCGATACCAGTAACCGCCCGAGTAGAAATAGTCATCGCCGCGATACGGCACACGATAGTTGCGCTCGGGAAAACGATCGATCACATAGCCGGGTCGGTATTGCGGCCCGGGCCCCCAGCCATTGCCATGCCCGTCGGGCCGTCCGAGCCAGTGAGTGTCATAGGCTGGACGCGGGCCTTGGGTGTTCGACTGCCAGTGCGGGGCGTCGTTGTAGCGGCGCGGCACATCTTGGTAATAACCGCGCTGTGGCTCCTGGGTTTGGCGGACGGCGTCCGGCCGCGGCTGGATCGGCAGGTCAGTGGCCGGCGCTTGCGGAATGGGCAGCGAGTTGTATCGCGCATTAGGGTCCCAGGCAGGTTTTTCCTGGCGCTGGCCTCCCTGATGCCCCTGGCCATTGTGCTCGAACTGGCGGCTGTTATCGCCCCGGATAACCTCGTTGTTCTGCGGCCGAGGCTGGTTCTGCTGCTGAGGGTTCTGCGGATGCGGCTGATTGCCGTCCGGATGACCCTTGCCACCCTGCGGGTGCTGACCACCACCATTGCCGTCCTGGCTGTTCTGCTGAAGGCGCTGCTCCTGGCCCTGGTTTTCCGCCAACGTCGACACGCTGACACTCACACACATCACACCAACACCCGCCAACTGCCAGAGGCGCGACTTCATGCTATTCCTCACAACGCTCAAGACCTGTACATAAGACTGGAAAAGCCCAGGCCGGTTCGGGGAAAGGTTATCAGTCACGCGACTTATTTCGCAGGCAATAAAAAGGGGAGACCCGTCGGCCTCCCCTTGAAAACTTCGTCCGTGCTCGACGCTTTTGACGCCGGCTCACCTCACGCCGTCTTGTGGACAGTGTGTAGCCCGGGGGCCAACTCGACTCCTATTGGAGCGGTGGCCGCGGCTGGCCTGATTCGGCGGGCCGCTGTGGACTGTATGTCCGGGCAGTGATTCTGGTGATAATAATAGGCCTGGGGTGGCGACAGAGGATTGCGAAGATTGCTCAAATAAACATGACTTGCGCAATTTTTAACCCCTGATGGATAATCTGCCGCAATTGATATGACAAAGGCCTGTTTCATGAGCAAACTCGACCGATACGACCTGAGCATTTTGGCGGAATTGCAGCGCGACGCGCGCATCTCCAATCAGGAGCTGGCCGAGCGCATCGGCCTGTCACCCTCGCCTTGTTCGCGGCGGGTTAAACAACTTGAAGACGACGGTTTCATCTCGCGCCAGGTCGCCCTGCTGGACCGCAAGATGCTTGGCCTGAGCCTGACCGCCTACGTGCTGATCGGCATGGACCGCCACACCCCGGAGCGTTTCGAAAACTTCGAAGCGGCGATCCGTACCTTGCCCCAGGTCCTGGAATGCAGCCTGGTCACCGGGATGGATGCGGACTACCAGCTCAAGGTTGTCGTACCGGACATGGACCACTACCAGAAACTGTTGCTCGGCCACCTGACCCGCATCGATGGCGTGACCAGCGTGCGCTCAAGCTTCGTGCTGAATCAGGTACTCAACAGCACCGAGCTGCCGCTGACTCACCTGCGTAGCTGACGCCTGCACCGCCCTGACCTGCGGCACACCGCCGCAGGTCAATGCCTGCCCCCTGCCCCGTCGCGTATACTCCCCCGGCCTTTTTGCCACGCCCGCGCTGGAGATGTTCGATGGATCCTGCACTGTTCGAAGAGTGGATGATGACCGGCCTGGTCAGCATCCTGATCATTTTCATGGGTTTCATTGTCTGGGACCTGGCGAAGAAGTCCAAAGCCGGACGCTTCGGCTCGTTCATCCTGTTCTTCGTCCTGGGCCTGGGTGTGGCCGCCTTCATCATCAAGAGCGTGGTGATCGGCCTGATCGAATCCGGCGCTTTATAAGCGCGCCGGCACTTCCTTCCACTGGCCCTGATCGAGGCCGTCAATCGTCCAGTCACCGATGCGCACGCGCACCAGGCGCAAGGTCGGCAACCCGACCGCCGCCGTCATGCGCCGCACCTGCCGATTGCGCCCTTCACGAATCACCAGCTCCAGCCAATGGGTTGGCACACTTTTGCGAAAGCGCACCGGCGGATTGCGCGGCCACAGTTCAGGCTCATCCAACTGCCGCGCCTCGGCCGGCAGCGTCATGCCGTCATTCAGCTCGACACCATCACGCAGACGCTGCAACTGCTCAGCCGTCGGCTCGCCCTCCACCTGTACCCAATAGGTTTTGGCCAGCTTGTGTTTGGGGTCGGCGATCCGCGCCTGCAACTGCCCGTCGTTAGTCAGCAACAGCAAGCCTTCGCTATCGCGATCCAGCCGTCCGGCGGGATAGACCCCGGGCACGTCGATGAAATCCTTGAGCGTCGAGCGGCCGTCGCCGTCACTGAACTGGGTCAGCACATCGAAGGGTTTGTTGAACAGGATCAGCTTCGGATCGACCGGCGGCGCCTTGGCGACACGACGCGCGGCGGCAGAAGGTTGTGCGGGTTTCGCACCAAGACGGCGGGAAACAGGACGAGGGGGACGGGACATGGCACACACGGCATTTAACGGTCAGGGCTGACAATGCTAGTGCCCCGACCGCCAAATGACCACGATAACCGTTAGCGGAACGGCGGCTCGTCGAAGCTGCGCAGTTTGCGCGAGTGCAACGAGTTGAGCTCGGTGCGCAGCAGATCCACAGCCGCGATACCGATCTTCAAGTGCTGGCTGACCGCGCGTTCATAGAAGGCGTTGGCCGAACCCGGCAGCTTGATTTCGCTGTGCAGGGGTTTGTCGGAGACGCACAGCAACGTGCCGTACGGCACCCGCAAACGGTAACCCTGGGCGGCGATGGTGCCGCTTTCCATGTCTACCGCCACGGCTCGCGACAGGTTGATCAGCGGCCGTTCCTGAGCCCAACGCAGCTCCCAATTACGGTCGTCGTAGGTCAGCACGGTGCCGGTGCGCAGGCGCTTCTTCAGGTCTTCGCCCTTCTCGCCGGTGACGTTGGCCGCCGCTTGTTGCAGCGCCAGTTGCACCTCGGCCAGGGCCGGGATCGGAATGTTCGGTGGCACCACCCGGTCAAGAATCCCGTCGCGGCGCATGTAGGCGTGGGCCAGTACGTAGTCGCCGATGGTTTGCGACTGACGCAGGCCGCCGCAGTGACCGATCATCAACCAGCAATGCGGACGCAGTACTGCCAGGTGGTCGGTGATGTTTTTTGCGTTGGACGGACCGACGCCGATGTTGACCAAGGTCACACCGTGACCGTCGGATGCCAGCAGGTGATAGGCCGGCATCTGGTAGCGGTGCCAGACCACGCCGGCGGCAATCGCCGAGGCCTCGCCGTGATCCATGCTCTTTTCGATGATCACGTTGCCCGGCAAGACCATGCGCACAAAGCGCGGGTCATTACGCAGTTGTTCCAGGCCATGGACGATGAACTGGTCGACATAACGGTGATAGTTGGTCAACAGGATCCACGGCTGCACATGACGCCAGTCGCTGCCGGTGTAGTGCACCAAGCGGCGCAGGGAAAAGTCCACACGCGCCGCATCGAACAACGCCAGTGGCAGCGGATCAGTGTTTTCCCAGTCATACAGGCCATCGGCAATGCCGTCGGTGGCCGCCGACAGGTCGGTACTCGGGAACACCCGCGCGAGCACCGCCGCCGTCACGCCGGAGCCGGCCAGTTCATCGCCCTGCTCGACCACATACGGGTAGGGAATGTTCTGCTCGCTGACACCCACTTCCACGGTTACGGTGAAGTCGTGCATTAGCGGAACCAGTTGCTCCAGCAGGTACTTACGGAAAGCCGCCGGATGAGTGACGGTGACGCTGTAGGTGCCGGGCAGTTGCACCTTGGCATAAGCACGGGTGGTCTGTGGGACTTCACCCTGGCACAGGTAAGTCAGGCGCAGTTCAGGGTAGCGGAACATCGCACGCTGTTCGGCATCAGGTTCGATACGGTCTTTCAGATAACGCTTGAGCGCCTGGCTCAGCGCGGTGGTGGCCCGCTCATGTAGAGCGGCAAGCCGGTCCACAGCTTGTTCAGCGGTTTGAACGACAACAAAGGCTTCGGTCACGATCAGCTTCCTGTGTTCTGACTTGCAGGCCTTTATCTTGCCTGCAACAGGACGTCACGGAAACAGTGGCAACCGAGCAATGCTGCAATATCTTCGGTCACAGCAATCAAAACCCCTGCACAGCCGAGCGCGCAACAATGGCTTCGACATCCAGTCCACGGGGCAACGCCCCATAGACTCGGCCGGCGCTGCCCAACCGACTGGCAATAAACCCATCGCTGACACTGGCATTACCCGCCTCAAGCAACAATTTGGCCTGCAGGCCCAAGGCAATGTCTTCGGTCAGTTGCCGGGCGCGGTACTGGATATCGCTGGTGTCCTTGAACGCGGCGTGCAGTTGGTTGAGGTGGGCCGCCAGGCGCTTGTCGCCATGCCCGTCCCCCAACTCGCTGAACAAGGCATCGAGCACACCCGGTTCTTTCGACAGGGCGCGCAATACATCCAGGCACTGCACGTTGCCCGAACCTTCCCAGGTCGAATTCACCGGGGCCTCGCGATAGAGGCGCGGCAGAATGCTGTCCTCGACATAACCGGCACCGCCCATGCACTCGGCGGCCTCATTGATCATTGCCGGCGCACGTTTGCAGATCCAGTACTTGCCCACCGCCGTCACCAGTCGCGCGAACTTGCCTTCCTGGCCGTCATCCAGATGGTCCAGCGCCCGCCCCATGCGCAGGCTCAGCGCCAGCGCGGCTTCGCTTTCAAGGGCCAGGTCGGCCAGTACGTTTTGCATCAAGGGCTGCTCGCTAAGCAGCTTGCCGCCGACCCGGCGATGGGCGCAGTGATGGCTGGCCTGGGTCAAGGCCTGGCGCATCAGCGCACTGGAGCCGACCATGCAATCGAAGCGGGTCATGGCCACCATTTCGATAATGGTCGGCACGCCACGCCCTTCCTCGCCGACCATCCACGCCAGGGCGCCACGGAATTCGACTTCACTCGAGGCATTGGAGCAATTGCCCAGCTTGTTCTTCAGACGCTGGATGTAGAACTGGTTGCGGCTGTCATCCGGACGGTGGCGTGGCAGCAGGAAACAAGTCAGCCCCTTGTCGGTTTGCGCCAGCGTCAGGAAGGCGTCGCACATCGGCGCCGAACAGAACCATTTGTGACCCACCAGCTCATAGGCCTGGCCCGGCCCTGCGGCGCCGATCGGGTAGGCCTTGGTGGTGTTCGCGCGCACGTCAGTGCCGCCCTGTTTCTCGGTCATCGCCATGCCAATGGTGACGCCCGCCTTGTGCGCCATGCCGACGTTACGCGGATCGTACTCAGTCGCCAGGACTTTCGGCAGCCACTGCCGGGCGATGTCCGATTGCAGGCGCAAGGCGGGCACGCTGGCGAAGGTCATAGTCAGCGGACAGCCGCTGCCAGCTTCGGCCTGGCTGTGCAGGTAGGTCATGGAGGCGCGAGCGACATGGGCGCCGGCTTGCGGATCGGTCCAGGGCAAGGAGCTCAGGCCATGTTCGATGGCGGTGCGCATCAGTTCATGGTAGGCCGGATGAAACTCCACCAGATCGACACGATGACCGTAGCGATCATGACTGGAAAACACCGGCTTGTTCTGATTAGCCAGGAACCCCGCCGCCATCAACGGCCCACCGGCCAAAGCGCCATAGGCATCGATTCGCGCCTCGGCCCAACCGGCCCCGTAGCGTCGCGACCACTCTTGCAGCGGCAGGTCGATGCGATAGAGGTTGGCGCCGTCCAGAGACGGTGGCTGGTTAGTGACTTCGTGGGTTTCGGCGAACTGATGCAGGTTCATGGCGGGCCTCCTTGGGTCAGCTGAGATCCCCAGTTAAGCACCACCCCGCCAGCCGACAAAGTGGCATATCAGCCTAAATGCCGGCGCTTTCACCTTGTTTTACGCACAGTACATGACGACAAAGTGCCGCCTGCAGCTCCTCGAACTTAACCGGCTTCGACAGGAAATCGGTCCACTCCACGTCGATATCAACGCCGCTCAACGCAGGGATCGCAGCCAGCACCGGCAAGCCGGCGTAACCCGGCAGCGCGCGCATTTGTCCGGCGAGGAAGGGTAATGGGCTGTCGAGCAGCACGGCGTCGAACGACTCCCGGCGCAGACACTCCAGCGCGGCAGGCCCGGTGTCGACACTGCGAACCCGGTATCCAAGCTTGAGCAGCATCCCGCGCACGACCAACTGATTGATACTGTTGTCATCCACCAACATCACCAGGCAATCCTGGGGTGCGCGCAGGCTCACCGAATCGGCAGATTGCCGCGCACTGACCGCAACGGGCGGCGCGCTCATTACATCGAATTCAACATCCAGCTGAAAGCGACTGCCCCGCCCCGGTTCGGAGCGATGGGTGAGGCGCCCGCCAATCAATTCGACCAGTTGTCGACAGATCGCCAATCCCACACCCAGCCCACCATATTCACGAGTCATCGAGCCATCGAGCTGGAAGAAACGCTGGTACATGGTGGCCTCGCCCAGATCGGTGAAGCCGATGCCGGTATCAATCACGGCGAAGGACAGCACCTGCCGCCCCTCTTCACCCGGCTTGCCACTGACGCGCAGCGCCAAGCCGCCAACATGGGTGAACTTGATCGAGTTATCCAACAGGCATTCCAGGCACTGCACCAGCTTGGCACTGTCGCCAAACAGCCGATCCGGCAGGCCCTGCGCCACTTCCACCTTGAAATCCAGGGTCTTGGCTGCGGCATTGGCGGCGAACTGCTGCTGCAAGGTGTCGACCACCGAGCGCAGGCTGAACGGCTCGGGATAGACCTTGAGCCGACCCGCCTGCAGTTCGGTCAGGGTCAGGATACCGTTGACCATGCGCATCATGTCCCGCGCGGAGCCGGCTGCGGTCTGCTGATATTGCTCCAGCTCCGGGTCCAGCTCGACGGTCTGCATCAGTTCCAACGAACCGATCACCCCATTCATCGGCGTGCGCAACTCATGGGTCAGGGTCGCGAGGAATTCATCCTTGAGCTGGTTACTGTGGGCCAGTTGCTGGTTCAACACCTCCAGCTTCTGGCCAGCATCGAGCAGGGTCTGCGCCTGTTGCTCACGCATGGTGTTAATCCGGTCAGCGAGGGCCAGCGACAACAGCGCAACCTCAATGGCCGAGCCGATCTGGCTGGCGTACATGGTCAGGAACACGTTCGGCAGGTAGCCCAGCACCATCAACGTATTGACGATGCCGCCGAGCAAAAACGCCGACCAGGCAATGATGAAATAGCGTGCCACCCGCAGGCCACGCCACCAGGCGAAAATCCCCGCCGCGAAAATCACCACGGTGAAAATCAGCGCCAACGCGGTAGCCAGACGCAGGGCCAGCGCATAGCTGGTCATCAAGGACAGGCCAACGACGACCGCACTGAAGGTCACGAGGGTCAGTAACAGGCGATCGAGCCAAGGACTGTGATTGGAGGTTTGCAGGAAACTACGGGCGAACTGGCTGCCAAAAAGCGCCGCGCAGCCGATGAAAAACGGCGTCGCGGCATTGGCCCACCAAGGGTTGTTTGGCCAGAAATACTCCACTGCGGCGCCATTGACCGACAACTGGTAAAGACCAAAGGAGGCGATATAGAAGATGTAATAGAGGTAACTGGTGTCCCGCACGCTCAAGTAGATAAACAGGTTGTAGACCAGCATTCCGAGCAGTACACCGTAGATCAGGCCAAGCACGTAGAGGCGCACGGGCTGGTCTTCCAGGTAAGCGGTGCTCGACCACAGCGACAACGGCGCCTGGATCGAGCCCTGGCTTTGCAGGCGCAAATAAACGGCTTTCTGCTCGTTCGGAGCGAAAGGCAGGTCGAACAAGTAATTGTTCTGGCGAATTTCCCGACTGGCGAAGGGCAAGGCATCGCCGGTGCGCCGCTGCAATTGGTAATGACCGGCGGCGTCAGGCAGGTACAGGTCGATACGATCCAGCGGTGGGTAGGCCAGTTCCAGCAGCCAGGTGCGCCGGACTTCGGGATTGGTCGGGCGATAGTGCAGGTCGACCTTCAACCAGAACGCCGAACGCGAATACCCGGCGTTCAAGGTGGCTTTCTTGTGAGGTTTGAATTGTCCGGCCGCTGCGTAGCCCAGTACGTCATCGATACTCGCTGTGCCGGCGACGTCTTCGTACACCTGCATGATGCGACCCAATGGCAGGGTTTGGGTCAGTTCATCAAAATCCGCTGCGGTCGCCAGAAGGGGCAAGCTCAGCAGCAACATCAGCAAATAGCGCATAAAGCCCCAGCATGGCCTGTCCGGTGCGTCAGGAAGCCCCCCATTTCCTTTTGAGCAGACGTCGACCCGGTAAACCTGTTATTGGTTTGGATCCACTCTAGCATAGCCGTTGGTGGCGTTTGAACACCATTGAAATTTTTAGTTTGAAGGCTCTAGGACGGGCCTTTCAGACCTATACAACGCCACAAAGCTGTAGAAGCAGTCAGATTATGACAACCATCCAACACCCTCGAAGACAGTCGAAGATCGGTCTTGTATACAAAACCACTGCCAACGCTGGACGACGCACCGATAAAACAGGTTTGGTGGTAAGCTCGCGCACCATGAATATCTACAGCTCTCGCCCCGTTGTCCTCTGTCTCTCCGGCCACGACCCAAGTGGTGGCGCCGGCTTGCAGGCAGATATCGAAGCCCTGCTCGCTCAGGGTTGTCATGCGGCCCCGGCCGTCACCGCCCTGACTGTGCAAGACACCGTCAATGTCAGTGACTTCCGCGTCCTCGATCGTGAGTGGGTCCTGGCGCAAGCCAACGCCGTGCTCAACGATTCGCAGGTCGCGGCGGTCAAGCTGGGCATGCTCGGTTCTCTGGAAATGGTCGACACCGTGGTCGAGCTGCTCCAGGCGCACCCGCACCTGCCGATGGTCTGCGACCCGGTGCTGCGCGCCGGTGGTGGCGGACGCCTGGGCAAGGACGAGGTCGGCTACGCCATGCGCGAGCGCCTTCTGCCATTGGCGATCATCGCCACCCCTAACCTTCCTGAAGCGCGCATCCTCGCCGAACTGCCCGAAGGCACGGCTGACCAATGCGCAGAAAAACTGCTGCCGTTCGTCAAACACCTGCTGATCACGGGTGGTCACGGTGACGAACACGAAGTCCATAATCGCCTTTACAGCCGCGACGGTCATCGCGAAACCTTTACCTGCCAGCGCCTGCCGGGCAGCTACCACGGTTCCGGATGCACCCTGGCCAGCGCCCTCGCCGGTCGCCTGGCCCAGGGTGAACATTTGGCCAGCGCCGTGCGGTCGGCACTCGACTACACCTGGCGAACCCTGCGGGACGCCGAGCAGTTGGGTCGGGGCCAGTTCGTGCCACGCCGTCTGCCGCTGGATTTTTGCTCGTAACACCATGAGGCTTGCCCGATGAAACTACGTGGCCTGTACGCCATTACCGACAGTCAGTTACTGGCCGGCAAGTTCCTGCCTTATGTGGAGGCGGCGCTGGAAGGCGGCGTCACCCTGCTGCAGTACCGTGACAAAAGCGATGACGCATCCAAGCGCCTGCGCGAGGCCGAGGCACTGCACGACCTGTGCGTACGCTACAAGACCCAACTGATCATCAACGATGACGCCGAACTGGCGGCGCGCCTCGGCGTCGGCGTCCATTTGGGTCAAACCGACGGCCCATTGACCCCGGCCCGCTCGCTGCTGGGACGCCAGGCCATCATCGGTTCGACCTGCCACGCGCAGCTCGAATTGGCCGAACAGGCGGCAAAAGAAGGCGCCAGCTACGTCGCCTTTGGCCGTTTCTTCAACTCTACGACCAAGCCCGGCGCGCCAACCTGCAGCCTCGAGTTGCTTAAGCAGGCCCGCAGCGTCCTGCACCTGCCGATCTGCGCGATCGGCGGCATCACCCTGGACAACGCCCCCCCGCTGGTGGCCCATGGGGTCGACCTGCTGGCGGTGGTCCACGGCCTGTTCGGTGCCGAGAACACCGGTGAAGTCACCCGTCGCGCCCGCGCCTTCAATAAATTGTTCACTTCCTGATTTCCGAGAGCCCAATCATGTCGCGTTCCGAAACCCTGTTTGCCAACGCCCAGAAGCACATTCCCGGCGGCGTCAACTCGCCCGTTCGTGCGTTCAAGAGCGTGGGCGGCACACCGCTGTTCTTCAAGCATGCCGAAGGCGCCTACGTTACTGACGAAGACGACAAGCGCTACGTCGATTACGTCGGCTCCTGGGGCCCGATGATTCTCGGCCACAGCCACCCGGATGTGCTGGATGCCGTGCGCAAACAACTGGAACACGGCCTGTCCTACGGTGCGCCGACCGCGATGGAAACCGAGATGGCCGATCTGGTCTGCTCAATCGTACCGTCCATGGAAATGGTGCGCATGGTCAGCTCCGGCACCGAGGCCACCATGAGCGCCATTCGCCTGGCCCGTGGCTTCACCGGTCGCGACAGCATCATCAAGTTCGAAGGCTGCTACCACGGTCACTCCGACAGCCTGCTGGTCAAGGCCGGCTCGGGCCTGTTGACCCAGGGCGTACCGAGCTCTGCTGGTGTACCTGCAGATTTCGCCAAACACACCCTGACCCTGCCGTTCAACGACATCGCCGCCGTGGAAAAAATGCTCGGTGAAGTGGGCGCTGACGTTGCCTGCATCATCGTTGAGCCGGTCGCCGGCAACATGAACTGCGTGCCGCCAGCCCCGGGCTTCCTCGAAGGCTTGCGCAGCCTGTGCGACAAGCACGGCGTGGTGCTGATTTTCGACGAAGTGATGACCGGTTTCCGCGTCGCCCTCGGTGGCGCCCAGGCGCACTACGGCGTAACGCCGGACCTGAGCACCTTCGGCAAGATCATCGGCGGCGGCATGCCGGTGGGCTGCTTCGGTGGCAAGCGCGAAATCATGTCGCACATCGCGCCGCTGGGCCCGGTCTACCAGGCGGGCACGCTGTCGGGCAACCCGCTGGCCATGGCCGCCGGCCTGACCACCCTGCGCCTGATCAGCCGCCCAGGCTTCCACGCCGAACTCAGCGACTACACCAGCCGCCTGCTCGACGGCCTGCAACAACGTGCCGATGCCGCCGGCATCCCGTTCGTCACCACCCAGGCGGGCGGCATGTTCGGCCTGTATTTCAGCGGCGCCGACGACATCGTGACCTTCGATGACGTAATGGCCAGCGATGCCAATCTGTTCAAGCGCTTCTTTCACCTGATGCTTGAAGGGGGTGTGTACCTGGCACCGAGCGCCTTCGAAGCAGGCTTCACCTCGATCGCCCACGGCGAAGCCGAGTTGCAACTGACCCTGGACGCTGCCGAGCGCGCCTTCGCCGCATTGAAGTAAGCAAGACCGCTGACGTCGACCATTGTCGGCGTCAGCCTTCGCTTACATTGCGCACTTTTAGCCGCACCGACTACCCAAGAGCCCACAAAAGCGCTAGATATAGTTCCCGCGCAGCAGAAAAACGAGTAAAGACTTTGTAAGGAAGGTCCTGCTTATTTCATAATGCGCGCTTATTGGATCCCTCGCTGGGTCCGCGCGCCCTTCAGAGGTAAGTCGATTCCCATGAACCGCACCGGCCGCACCCTTGCACTGGGCTGCCTGTTGCTCCTTCAGCCGCTGCTGGCGCACGCGCAAGCAGGCGGTAACTCGTTGTTGGTGCCGGCAATGGGCCGTTGCAGCCTCGATACCCAGCCTGAGGACTTGCAGGAGGCGCTCACCGCCTGCCAGAAAGCCTCGGACGAAGGGGATGCAGAAGCACAATACGAGTTGGGCGAATTCTACTACGACGGTAAAAACACCCCGCGCGACCTCAATCAAGCCCTGAGCTATTTCGAAAAAGCCTCTCTGCAAGGCCATGCCCAGGCGCAATTCAAACTCGGCACCATGTTTTTCCACGGCGAAGGCGTTCAGGCCAATAACGTCCAGGCCTACATCGTGCTGAAAATGGCTGCGGTCAACGGCGCAGAGGATGCACTGGACACCGCCGACGAAGTCGCCGAGCACATGCAGCGCGATGAGCTGGAAGTGGCCACTCAGGTTCTGGGGCAAATTTTCCGCAAATACCTGATGGAACTGCAAAGTGCGGATGGGCGAACGCCGTTCTCACCACTGCCCTGAGTTCGCCCCTATCACGGTATTGAACCTTACTTCTCGGGCATCGGCATCGGGAACGGCATCACATTGCCAACCCCACCACGGGCCTCGCTGATTTTCGGCGTACCCAGCCGCTCGACCTCATCAATGCGCACAATCGAATGCATGGGCACAAAACTGCGCACCACGCCCTCGAACTGCGCCTTGAGCTTTTCTTCGCTCGGATCGACCACTACCTGCGTCCGCTCGCCAAAGACGAACTCTTCTACTTCCAGGAAACCCCACAGATCACTCTGATAGATCTGCTTGGCGTACATCTCGAACACCTGGCCCTGGTTGAGGAAAATCACCTTGTAGATTGGAGCTTCGCGTTTGGTCATGGCGGGCGAGTAACACGTCGAGGGATAAAAAGAGGGCGCAAACTATAGCATAGCCGCTGGACGCACGACGGTAGGAACCTGGGGACTTGTTCCCTATAATGCGCGGTTCTTTGAATCACGTGATGATCCCGTCCATGGCCAAGAAGCTTTACATCGAAACCCACGGTTGCCAGATGAACGAGTACGACAGCTCGCGCATGGTTGATCTGCTGGGTGAACACCAGGCCCTGGAAGTCACGGCACGCGCCGAAGATGCCGACGTGATTTTGCTCAACACCTGCTCGATCCGCGAGCGTGCCCAGGACCGGGTGTACTCCCAGCTGGGTCGCTGGCGCGAACTGAAACTGGCCAACCCGGACATGGTGATCGCTGTCGGCGGCTGCGTGGCCAGCCAGGAAGGTGCGGCCATTCGCGATCGCGCGCCTTATGTCGACGTAGTGTTCGGCCCGCAAACCCTGCATCGCCTGCCGGAAATGATCGACGCCGCGCGCATCAGCAAGTTGCCGCAGGTCGACGTCTCGTTCCCGGAAATCGAGAAATTCGACCACCTGCCCGAACCGCGCATCGACGGCCCCAGCGCCTATGTGTCGGTGATGGAAGGTTGCAGCAAGTACTGCACTTTCTGCGTGGTGCCCTACACCCGAGGCGAAGAAGTCAGCCGGCCCTTCGATGATGTGATCGCCGAGATCATTCACCTGGCGGAAAACGGCGTGCGCGAAGTGACCCTGCTCGGGCAAAACGTCAACGGCTATCGCGGCACTACCCACGACGGGCGCCTGGCGGACCTCGCCGAGCTGATCCGGGTGGTGGCCGCAGTCGAGGGCATCGAGCGCATCCGCTATACCACTTCGCACCCGCTGGAGTTTTCCGACAGCCTGATCCAGGCCCACGCCGAAGTGCCGGAGCTGGTCAAACACCTGCACTTGCCGGTGCAGTCGGGTTCGGACCGGATTCTCTCGGCGATGAAGCGCAATCACACCGCGCTCGAATACAAATCCAAACTGCGCAAGCTGCGGGCCGCCGTGCCAGGAATCTGCATCAGTTCGGACTTTATCGTCGGTTTCCCCGGCGAGACCGAAAAAGACTTCCAGCAGACGATGAAACTGATCGAGGACGTCGGCTTCGACTTCTCCTACTCGTTCGTCTATAGCCAGCGTCCGGGCACCCCGGCCGCCGACCTCGCCGACGACACACCGGAAGAGTTGAAAAAGGAGCGCCTCAACGCGCTGCAACATCGCCTCAATCAGCAAGGCTTCGAAATCAGCCGACAAATGGTCGGTTCGATCCAGCGGATTCTGGTCACCGATTACTCAAAAAAAGACCCGGGCGAGCTGCAAGGCCGAACCGAGAATAATCGAATCGTCAACTTCCGCTGCGATACTCCGACCCTGATCGGCCAGTTTGCCGACGTGCACATCGACGCGGCGCAACCGCACTCGCTGCGCGGTTCGCTGGTCTTGTAACAGCGGATACCCCCTGTAGGAGCGAGCCTGCTCGCGATGGTCGTCAACGATGACGCGTGCATCCTGAATGAACGCGGAGCATTGAAGGTCATCGCGAGCAGGCTCGCTCCAGAAAGGCTGATTGGCCTTACATAATTTAAGAGCTTTCGCACCCAGCCCACTGGCGTTATCCTTGATTTCACCTTCATTGCCCAAGGGCGGCTGAATACAACCTTGAACGCACCCATAGAACCCCATCGTTTTATTCTCGAGCCCTTTGAGGCTCAGCGCTTCGCCAATCTGTGCGGGCAATTCGACGAGCACCTGCGCTTGATCGAACAGCGCCTGGCGATCGTGATCCGCAATCGCGGCAATCAGTTCGAACTGATCGGCGAGAGCAAACACACCACCTCCGCGGAAAACCTGCTGCGCCGTCTCTACCGGGAAACCAAGGGTAGCGAGCTGTCGCCGGACATGGTTCACCTGTTCCTGCAGGAATCGGCCGTGGAAGAGCTGGACAACCATGCCCCCGCCGAACCTGCCGTGGCCCTGCGCACCAAGAAAGGCATGATTCGCCCGCGCGGCTTGAATCAGCAGCGCTACGTGAAGGAAATTCTCGCCAACGACATCAACTTCGGCATTGGTCCGGCCGGTACCGGCAAAACCTATCTGGCCGTCGCCTGTGCGGTTGACGCCCTGGAGCGCGAGCAGATCCGCCGCATCCTGCTGGTGCGCCCGGCGGTCGAGGCTGGCGAGAAACTTGGCTTCCTGCCCGGCGACCTGTCGCAGAAGATCGACCCGTACCTGCGTCCGTTATACGACGCGCTGTACGAAATGCTCGGTTTCGAATACGTCGCCAAGTTGATCGAACGCCAGGTCATCGAGGTTGCGCCGCTGGCCTATATGCGCGGCCGCACCCTGAACAACAGCTTCATCATTCTCGACGAAAGCCAGAACACCACTGTCGAGCAGATGAAAATGTTCCTGACCCGGATCGGCTTCGGTTCGACCGCTGTCATCACTGGCGACATCACCCAGATTGACCTGCCGAAGGGCACCAAATCCGGGCTGATCCATGTCACCGAAGTGCTCAAGGACATCCCCGGCATCAGCTTCAGCCACTTCATGCCCAAAGACGTGGTCCGTCACCCACTGGTGCAGCGCATTGTCGAAGCCTATGAACGGTTCGAGAATCACGCCAGCGACGCATCACCCAAGGACAATCGCCGCGATGCTTGAGCTTGACCTGCAACTGGCCACCGATGCCGCGGCTCCAGGCGAAGCCCAGTTCCGCCAATGGTGTGAGCTGGCGCTGCGCCAGCGCACAGCCGACTCGGAAATGACCATTCGCCTGGTCGACGAAGCCGAAGGCCGTGAGCTCAATCACACCTGGCGGCAAAAGGATTACGCCACCAACGTCCTGTCGTTTCCCGCCGACGTGCCCGACGAGTTTCTCGATATTCCGCTGCTCGGCGACCTGGTGATCTGCGTCGCCGTGGTTGAGCGCGAAGCCGCCGAGCAAGGCAAGGCGCTTGAGGCACACTGGGCCCATCTGGTGATTCACGGCTGCTTGCATCTGCTGGGTTACGACCATATAGATGACGACGAAGCCGAAGAAATGGAAGCACTGGAACGAACGTTGCTTGCCGAACTGGGTCATCCGGACCCTTATGCGGATGACGAAACCGACATCATGACAACAAAGGATTCAGAGTAATCGCTATGAGCGAAGATCGATCGAGCAACGGGCAGAAGTCCTGGCTGGGTAAACTGACCCAGGCTTTTGCCCACGAGCCGAAGAACCGCCAGGAGCTGCTTGAGCTGCTGCGCGATGCACACCAGAACAAACTGTTGGACAGCGAAGCGCTGGCCATCGTCGAAGGCGCCATCCAGGTGGCTGACCTGCAAGTGCGCGACATCATGGTGCCGCGCTCGCAGATGGTCAGCATCAAGGCGACCCAGACACCCCGCGAGTTCCTCCCCGCGGTGGTCGACTCGGCCCACTCGCGCTACCCGGTGATCGGCGAAAGCCACGATGACGTGATGGGTGTGCTGCTGGCCAAGGACTTGCTGCCGTTGATCCTCAAGGAGAACGGCGACAACTTCAACATCAAGGACCTGCTGCGCCCGGCCACCTTTGTGCCCGAGTCCAAGCGCCTGAACGTGCTGCTGCGCGAGTTCCGCGCCAACCATAACCACATGGCCATCGTCATCGACGAATACGGCGGCGTGGCGGGCCTGGTGACCATCGAAGACGTTCTGGAGCAGATCGTCGGCGATATCGAAGACGAACACGACGTCGAGGAGGACAGCTACATCAAGCCGCTGCCCAGCGGTGACTTCCTGATCAAGGCCCTGACTCCGATCGAAAACTTCAACGAATTCTTCGACAGCGAATTCTCCGATGACGAATTCGACACCGTCGGCGGCCTGGTGATGAGCGCTTTCGGGCACCTGCCAAAACGCAACGAGATCACCGAAATCGGCGCCTATCGCTTCCGCATCCTGAATGCCGACAGCCGCCGTATCCACCTGCTGCGACTGACCCCCATCGCCCGGTAACCCCTAAGGATTGAAATGCGCTGGATAACCCGCCCCGGCTGGCCCGGTAACCTGCTGGCCGTGGCGGCCGGTGCACTCACCACCCTGGCACTGGCGCCGTTCGATATCTGGCCGCTGGCGTTACTGGCGGCCGGCTTTTTCTATGCTGGACTGCGCCAACTGACGCCGCGCCAGGCATTGGGCCGGGGCTGGTGTTTCGGGTTTGGCCTGTTCGGCGCGGGCACCAGCTGGATCTACTACAGCATCCACCACTTCGGCGGCGCTTCAGTGCTGCTGGCGGGGTTCCTGATGCTGCTGTTCACCGCCGCGATTGCCTGGTTCTTCGCCCTCCCCGCCTGGGTCTGGGCGCGCTGGCTGCGACGCAATGAGGCGCCGCTGGCCGACGCCCTGGCCTTCGCCGCCTTGTGGGTAGGCCAGGAAGCCTTTCGTGGCTGGTTCCTCACGGGGTTCCCCTGGCTCTATTCCGGCTACAGCCAACTCGATGGCCCGCTGACCGGCCTCGCTCCGCTGGGCGGAATTTGGCTGATTTCCTTCTGCATCGCCTTGAGCGCCGCCCTGCTGTACAACCTGCCGCGCCTGATCAGGGCACCGCGCAAGAGCTTCCTGGTGATTGGCCTGTTGCTGCTGGCCGCACCCTGGGCCGTCGGCCTGGCACTCAAGGGCCACGCCTGGACCAGCCCCTCGGGCGAGCCGCTGAGCGTCGCGGCCATTCAGGGCAACATCGAACAGAGCATGAAGTGGGACCCGGCGCAGCTCAACTCGCAACTGGCGCTGTACCGCGACATGAGCCTGAGTTCCAAGCGTGTCGACCTGCTGATCTGGCCGGAAACTGCGGTGCCGGTACTCAAGGAGTCTGCCGAAGGCTACCTGACCATGATGGGCAAGTTCGCCGCCGAGCGTGATTCGGCGTTGATCACCGGGGTACCGATTCGCCAGGTGGTGCATCAGGAGCGACGTTTCTACAACGGTATCACCGTGGTCGGCGAAGGCGATGGCACCTACCTCAAGCAAAAGCTGGTGCCGTTCGGCGAGTACGTGCCGCTGCAGGACATCTTGCGTGGGCTGATTGCGTTCTTCGACCTACCCATGTCCGACTTCGCCCGCGGCCCGACCGACCAGCCGATGCTCCAAGCCAAGGGCTACCAGATTGCACCGTTCATCTGCTACGAAGTGGTCTACCCGGAATTCGCCGCTGGCCTCTCGGCCCGCAGCGATCTGCTGCTGACCATCAGCAACGACACCTGGTTCGGCACCTCGATTGGTCCGCTGCAACACCTGCAGATGGCGCAGATGCGCGCATTGGAAGCCGGTCGCTGGATGATTCGGGCGACCAACAATGGCGTGACCGGGCTGATCGATCCATTCGGCAAGATCACTGTGCAGATCCCGCAGTTCGAGCGCGGCATCCTCTACGGCGAGGTCGTGCCCATGCACAACCTGACGCCGTACCTGAAATGGCGCTCCTGGCCGCTGATCATCCTCTGCGTGCTGCTGTTTGGCTGGGCGCTGATTGCCAGCCGAATGGCCAAGACGGTCTAGGACTGCACTCTCGGCACTGGGGTTATCGATAAAACATCGAGTACCCCAGTTGCCCGACCGCCTCATTGAGCAACTGCCCCGAGCGCCAGATCGACTTGAACGTCGGCATCCAACCGCCCAGGGGCTCGGCGTTGTCGGTGCCGAGAAACCCCATGGGCGCCGGTACCACCTGCAGACCCGCCGCCTCGAAGCTCCACACGGCGCGTGGCATGTGCCAGGCATGGGTGACCACCACTACCCTTTTCAGACCCAGCGGCAGCAGCAATTCGGCACTGAACCGGGCATTTTCCCAAGTGGTGCGACTACGCCCCTCCTGCCAACGCACCGTGACCCCGAAATCCTCCAGCATTGAGTCAGCCATCAACTTGGCTTCCGTCGGCGGCGTGCCGTAATGCAGGCCGCCGCTGGTCAGCACCGGCAGCCCCGAAGCCTTGGCCAGGCGTGCCGCATAGCGTTCGCGATCCAGAGCCACGCCGGTGGGCTGGTCGGTCCCCCAAGCCAGGTCGCCACGCTCGCGGCCCGCGCCCAGCACGACAATGACATCCGCGCGCTCGGCCAGGCTCGCCCATTCGCTGCGCGCCAGCGGTGGCTCGCGCTCCAGCGCCTTGGCGCCCCACTGTACGACTACCGGCAGACTCATCAGCCAGAAACCGCCTGCTCCCAGTACAAAACAACAGGCAGCCAAGCGCGGCCTCGAGCGGCGCAACCACCAGGCAAGCACCAGCAGCAGCAACAGTAGGCCGGGCGGCAAGAGCAATTGTTTGACGAAATAACGAAAAGGCATCGAGCATCTCCAAAGATGCCCGAAGCCTAAGTGGGTTGAAGCAAGGCGACAACTGACGTGACTGGCCTTTCCATCAAAAAGCCGTCACCCGTGACTGCACACGTACGTGCCTGATCACTTACTTGACTCGCCGGGACCGGACCTTTACCGCGTCCCCGCCAGGGACCTTATCCTTCAACCAGATGACTTTGGCCGAACGAGGGGTCTCCTGATGCATCTCTGCCTGCAACAAGCCTCCCTGCACCGCGTGCTCACTTCGGTTCAGATACGCCTTGATCAAGTCGAACTCTGCGCGGCTCAATCCGCGAAGTTCCAGCTCCAGCGGACGCTCATCGCGCAACCGCCCGGCTGTCTTTGCTGCGTCCAGGGCCATCCCCAGACGGTCTATCAGTTTTTCGTACAACTCGGGTTGCGTTACTGTTGCATGCGACTCCACCATCCCTCACCTCATTGAAGATAAGACTCACTCCCCAACTAGAGCTTAGCTTCGTCGACAAAACAGGCTTCACGCCGCGACCAACGGCCCCAACAGTGGGTCACCCGGCAATCAGGGTTTCCCTAGGCCGAGCGCGGTCATGTATGCTACGGCGCTTCCTGTAAATCCGCTTTCAGCGCGGCTGGACACCGAAAACGCCCGGTTTGGCGTGATCAACCTCCAGCGTTGCCTTGAAGAGGATGAGGCCACCCCTATTCAGTTCAAAAGTAGCCATGCACGAACAATATCAGCCCCGTGAAATAGAAGCCGCCGCCCAATCCTTCTGGGACGAGCAGAAGTCCTTTGAAGTCAGTGAACAGCCAGGCAAGGAGACTTACTACTGCCTATCGATGTTCCCTTACCCCAGCGGCAAGCTACACATGGGGCACGTGCGCAACTACACCATCGGCGACGTGATCTCCCGCTACCAGCGCATGCTCGGCAAAAACGTCCTGCAGCCCATGGGTTGGGACGCCTTCGGCATGCCGGCGGAAAACGCCGCGATGAAGAACAACGTCGCACCGGCCAAGTGGACCTACGAAAACATCGCCTACATGAAATCCCAGCTGCGTAGCCTGGGCCTGGCGGTGGACTGGTCCCGCGAAGTCACTACCTGCAAGCCGGATTACTATCGCTGGGAACAATGGCTGTTCACTCGCCTGTTCGAAAAAGGCGTGATCTACCGCAAGAACGGCACCGTGAACTGGGACCCGGTCGACCAGACCGTACTGGCCAACGAACAGGTGATCGACGGTCGCGGCTGGCGCTCCGGCGCGCTGATCGAAAAGCGCGAAATCCCGATGTACTACTTCAAGATCACCGCCTACGCGGATGAGCTGCTGGAGAGCCTCGACGAGCTGACCGGCTGGCCTGAACAGGTCAAGACCATGCAGCGCAACTGGATCGGCAAATCCCGCGGCATGGAAGTGCAGTTCCCGTACAACGTCGACTCAATCGGCGAAGCCGGCACCCTGAAAGTCTTCACCACCCGTCCGGACACTCTGATGGGCGCCACCTACGTGGCCGTGGCTGCCGAGCACCACCTGGCCACCCTGGCGGCGCAGAACAACCCTGAGCTGCAAGCGTTCATCGCTGAATGCAAAGGCGGTAGCGTGGCCGAGGCCGATGTCGCTACCCAGGAGAAAAAAGGCCTGCCAACCGGCCTGTTCGTCGAGCACCCGCTGACCGGCGAGAAGCTCCCGGTATGGGTCGCCAACTACGTGCTGATGCACTACGGTGACGGCGCGGTAATGGCTGTGCCGGCCCACGACGAGCGCGATTTCGAATTCGCCCACAAGTACAACCTGCCGATCAAATCCGTGGTGCGCACCAGCTCCGGCGAAACCAACCCGGCACCCTGGCAGGACGCCTACGGCGAGCACGGCACCCTGATCAATTCCGGTGAGTTCGACGGCCTGGACTTCGTCGGTGCGTTCGACGCAATGGAAGTCGCCCTGATCAAGAAACAACTCGGCGCCTCGCGCACCCAGTTCCGCCTGCGCGACTGGGGCATCAGCCGTCAACGCTACTGGGGCTGCCCGATCCCGATCATCCACTGCGCAGCCTGCGGTGATGTGCCGGTGCCGGAAGACCAGTTGCCGGTCGTCCTGCCAGAAGACGTGGTACCCGATGGTGCCGGTTCGCCGCTGGCACGCATGCCCGAATTCTACGAGTGCAGCTGCCCGAAATGCGGCCAGCCGGCCAAGCGTGAAACCGACACCATGGACACCTTCGTCGAGTCCTCGTGGTACTACGCCCGCTACGCCTCGCCTCACTTCGAAGGCGGCCTGGTGGAAAAGTCCGCGGCGGATCACTGGTTGCCGGTCGACCAGTACATCGGCGGCATCGAACACGCCATCCTGCACCTGCTGTATGCGCGCTTCTTCCACAAACTGATGCGTGATGAAGGCCTGGTCAGCTCCAACGAGCCATTCAAGAACCTGTTGACCCAGGGCATGGTGATCGCCGAGACCTATTATCGTCGCGAAGCCAACGGCGCCTACACCTGGTTCAACCCGGCCGACGTCGAACTCGAGCGCGACAGCAAGGCCAAGGTGATCAGCGCCAAGCTGAAATCCGATGGACTGCCGGTGGAAATCGGCGGCACCGAGAAGATGGCCAAGTCGAAGAACAACGGCGTCGACCCGCAGTCGATGATCGACCAGTTCGGTGCCGACACCTGCCGTCTGTTCATGATGTTCGCCTCGCCACCTGACATGAGCGCCGAATGGTCGGACTCCGGAGTCGAAGGTTCGCACCGCTTCCTCAAGCGCGTTTGGCGTCTGGCTCAGGCCCACGTCACCCAAGGTCTGCCGGGCAAACTGAACCTCGCTGCGTTGAGCGATGAGCAGAAAGCCGTTCGCCGTTCGATCCACCTGGCCATCAAACAGGCCAGCCAGGACGTGGGCCAGAACCACAAGTTCAACACCGCCATCGCCCAAGTGATGACCCTGATGAACGTGTTGGAGAAAGCCCCGCAAGGCACCGAGCAAGATCGTACGCTGATTCAGGAAGGCCTGGAAACCGTGACCCTGCTGCTAGCCCCGATCACGCCGCACATCAGCCATGAGCTGTGGCAGCGCCTGGGTCACGCCGACGCGGTGATCGACGCCGCCTGGCCGGTGCTGGACGATAGCGCCCTGGTGCAAGACAGCCTGCAACTGGTGATTCAGGTCAACGGCAAGCTGCGTGGCCAGATCGAAATGCCCGCCAGCGCCACGCGCGAAGAAGTCGAAGCCGCCGCACGCGCCAACGAAAACGTGCTGCGTTTCGTCGACGGCCTGACTATTCGCAAAGTGATCGTGGTACCCGGGAAACTGGTCAACATCGTCGCCAGCTAATTGGAGCAGGTGCCAGGCCCGGCCTGGCACCGAACAAAACCTTTCGGGCTGCAGCGCAGCCCACACGGTTTCAAGGGGAACAACAAGATGATCAAACGCAATCTTCTGGTGATGGGCCTCGCGGTCCTGCTGAGCGCCTGCGGTTTTCAACTGCGCGGCACCGGCACCAGCGAACTGGCGTTAAAGGAAATCGACCTGAGTGCACGTAATGCCTACGGCGAAACCGTGGTGATGATGCGCCAGGTCCTGCAAAGCAGTGGCGTCAAGGTCACTGCCGGCGCGCCTTACAAGCTGGTGTTCACTAACGAGCAGACCTCCCAGCGCAGCCTCAGCTACTCGGGCGCCGGCCGTACCGCCGAGAACGAACTGACCACCGTGCTGGACTACCAGATCGTTGGCCAGAACAACCTCTCGCTGATCAGCGACAAGCTGCAAGTGCAGAAAGTCGTGATGCATGACGGCAGCAACATCACCGGTTCGGTCCAGGAAGAGGACGAAGCCCGCAAGGAAATCCATCGTGAGCTGGTCCAGCGCATGATGTTACGCCTGCAGCAAATTACCCCGGCCCAGTTGGATCAGTTGCAGCAGACCGCCAACGCCCGCGCCAAGGCTGAAGCCGATGCACTGGACGCTGCACAGAAGGCTGAAGCGAATACCCCGCGTCAGTCACCGCTGCAAATTCCTGCCGAGTAAGTCTGACGGGGCGCCTTGGCGCCCCATTGGCCCCGCCCTATGAAACTCGCCCCCGCCCAACTCGCCAAACACCTGCAAGGCACCCTCGCGCCGGTGTACGTCATCAGTGGCGACGATCCGTTGCTGTGCCAGGAAGCGGCTGACGCCATCCGAACCGCCGCCCGTCAACAGGGCTTCGACGAGCGCCAGGTATTCGCCGCCGACGCCAATTTTGACTGGGGCAGCTTGCTGCTGGCCGGCGCCAGCATGTCGCTGTTCGCCGAAAAGCGCCTGCTGGAGCTGCGCCTGCCTTCCGGCAAACCCGGGGACAAGGGCGCTGCGGCACTGATCGAATACTGCTCGCGTCCGGCTGAAGACACCTTGCTGCTGATCAGCCTGCCCAAGCTCGACGGCAGCGCGCAGAAAACCAAATGGGGCAAGGCCCTGGTCGAAGGCGCGCAAACCCAGTTCGTGCAGATCTGGCCGGTGGACGTGCACCAGTTGCCGCAATGGATTCGCCAGCGCCTGTCGCAAGCCGGGCTCAGCGCCAGCCAGGACGCGGTCGAACTGATCGCCGCGCGGGTGGAAGGCAATTTGCTGGCCGCGGCCCAGGAAATCGAAAAGCTCAAGCTGATGGCCGAAGGTGGACAGATCACCGTGGAAACCGTGCAGGCCGCCGTGGCCGACAGCGCGCGTTTTGATGTGTTCGGCCTCACCGATGCAATTCTCAACGGCGAAGCCGCCCATGCCCTGCGCATGCTCGAAGGCTTGCGCGGTGAAGGCGTCGAGCCGCCGGTGATTCTCTGGGCTCTGTCCCGTGAACTGCGGCTGCTGGCCAATCTGTCACTGCAATACAGCCAGGGGGTGCCGCTGGACAAGGCATTCAGCCAGGCCCGGCCGCCGATCTGGGACAAGCGTAAACCGCTGATGAGCAAGGCCCTGCAACGCTACTCCGCGTCGCGCTGGGCGCAGTTGCTGCTGGAAGCCCAGCGCATCGACGCACAGATCAAAGGTCAGGCCGCTGGCTCGCCGTGGATGAGCCTGAGCCGCCTGTCACTGCTGATGGCTGGCCAGCGCCTGGCACTGCCTGCCGAGTAAACACAGCGCTCGGCCCCTGACTTATAGCAACACTGGACAGAGGCCGAACTTGGGCAGATGATGCGAGCCGCACCAGCCACCCCCAGGGAGCCCACTGCCCATGAGCAAGCAAAAACAGCCGAACAAGGCCAAATCCATCGTCGCCCAGCCACTGTTCCGCAGTCGCCAGGAACAGCCCACCAAGGGCAAAGGCAGCTACCGCCGCGAAGCCTTCCAGTCTAAAAGCTGGGAGGCTTCTTACTTTCTGGCCGCTTGAAGCGCAGCACCCCCTCTCCATGATAAGGTCGGCACTTGATTCGTATTCCCTGGACCTGTGCATGCCCTTTTGTATTTCCCGTCACTGGCACCTGCGCCCACTGATTGCCGCCACCAGCTTCGTCTTGCTGGTTGCCTGCGCGGAAAAGCCCACCGCTGCCGACGCGCAAACGCTGCAGACCGTTCCTGTTACCACCGCTCCAGCCGTGGTTGCCCCCGTGGTTCCTACCGGCGACAACCTCGAGATCCAACCGACCCAGACCTTCGAACAATGGCAAGCGGCCTTCCGCCGAGACGCCCTGGCCGCGGGCATCAGCCCGAGCCTGTTCGACCGCGCCTTTGCCGGGGTCAGCCCGGACATGAGCGTGATCCGCGCCGACCGCAGCCAGCCGGAGTTCTCCCGTCCGGTGTGGGAATACCTCGACGGCGCGCTGTCCGCAGTCAGGGTGCGCCGCGGCCAGGCCCTGCTGGTGCAATACGCCGACACCCTGAATGCCATCGAGCAACGCTACGGCGTCGACCGTCAGGCGCTGGTGGCAGTGTGGGGCATGGAAAGTAACTTCGGCAGTTTCCAGGGCGACAAGTCGGTAATCCGCTCGCTCGCCACCCTGGCCTATGAAGGGCGCCGTCCGGGCTTTGCCCATGCTCAGTTGCTGGCGGCGCTGCAGATCTTGCAGCAAGGTGATATCGCTCCCGAGAAAATGCTCGGCTCCTGGGCTGGCGCCATGGGCCAGACCCAATTTATCCCGACTACCTATAACACCCACGCCGTGGACTTCGATGGTGATGGCCGTCGCGACATCTGGGGCAGCCCGGCCGACGCCCTCGCCTCCACCGCGCATTACCTGCAAAGCTCCGGCTGGCAGAAGGGTCAGCCTTGGGGCTTTGAAGTGGTGGTGCCGAGCACCTTCAACTATTCACTGGCCGACGGCGCGATCCGCAAGAGCGTTGCCGAATGGACCCAGCTCGGCGTGAAGCTGCCTAATGGCGCCAGCGTGCCGCCCGGTTCCGAGCAACTGTCTGCCGCCCTGCTGCTGCCGGCCGGCTATCGCGGCCCGGCGTTCCTGATCCTCGACAACTTTCGCGCCGTGCTCAAGTACAACAACTCGTCGTCCTACGCACTGGCGGTCAACCTGCTGTCCGAACGTTTCAGCGGTGCCGGCCTGATCAGTGGCCAGTGGCCCAAGGATGACCTGCCGCTGAGCCGTTCCGAACGTATCGAACTGCAGAACCTGCTCAGCGCCAATAACTACGACGCCGGCAATCCGGACGGCATCATCGGCGCCAACACGCGCAAAGCCATTCGGGCGGCGCAGCAGTCGTTCGGCTGGCCCGCTGATGGCTACCCGACGCACAAGTTGCTTGAGAATCTGCGCAAGCGCTAAAAGCATCGCGGCGGTGCGACGATTCGACAAGCCCACTCCCACAGGATTGAATCGATGACCTGTAGGAGCGGGTTTGTCGAAACGTCGCACCGCCGCGAAGACTGACCACCAGGCGCTACACCCCTAAGCCCTGAGCACTACATCCTGCTCCAACACCAACGCCTGCTCCCCCGCATCCAGCCGCACCAGCGCCCCCAGCGGCAATGTCAGGTTCGGATCACAATGGCCGCTACGCCAGCCTGCCAGCACCGGAATCCGCAACGGCTCGAAGGTCTGCTTGAGCAAGCGGTTCAACGCTTGCTGGTCGACCCCGGCGATATCCCCGGCCAACACCCCACGCAATTTGTGCAAGTGCCCGGCCAGGCGCATCTGAGTCAGCAGGCGGTCGATGCGGTACAGCGGCTCGTTGACGTCTTCAATCAACAGAATCACCCCGTCGGCATCGATCTCGTACGGCGTGCCCATAGTCGCGGCGATCATCGCCAGATTGCCGCCCAGCAACCGCCCGTGCGCGATACCCGGCTCAATTGTGGTCAGTGGATAGGCCACCGGGTGAGTCAACACACTGCCGGCCTTCAACTGGCCGCGCAGCATGGCGAAAAACGAAGTGACCGTCGGCGGCTCCTTGTCCCCCAGCAGGTCAGCGTTAAGCAGTGGCCCGTGAAAGGTCACGAACCCGGCATAACGGCTGATTGCCAGATGCAACGCGGTGATATCGCTGTAGCCGACGAACGGTTTGGCATGGCGGCGCAACAGGTCGAAGTCGATGCGGTCCAGCAGCCGCGGCGTACCGTAGCCGCCCCGCAGGCAGATGATTGCGTCAACCTCGTCATCGGAAAACGCGGCGTGCAGATCATTGAGGCGTACCTCGTCACTGCCGGCCAGATAGCCGTCCTTCTCGTAAACCCCAGGAAATACCTTCAGCCCATAACCCCGGGCGCGCATCCATTGCACGGCCTTGTCCGTATCCAGCGCTCCCGGGCCGGCAGGCGCAATGACGCCAATGATCCCCTCGGGGGGCAGCGCTGGCACCGGCTTGTGTGGATTGAGGTGAACAGTCATCCATGGATCTCCCTGCGTGTAGTCGTGCACACACAGTAGTCAGGAACGGAGGCAAACAAAAGGCTCCGTTGGCAGGTAGGGGGGTTGTCGTATAGCGGGCAAAAAAATACCCGCCGGGCAACGAAGCCTCGGCGGGTATTGTTCAGCAAGCGTCAATCAGGAACCGATCAGCTCGGCCTTGACCAGCTTGGCTTGCTCGTCGGCGTGGTACGACGAACGTACCAACGGGCCAGAGGCGACGTTCTTGAAGCCCATCTTGTAACCTTCCTCGGCGAACCAGGCGAAGGTGTCCGGGTGGACAAAGCGCTGCACCGGCAAGTGGTTGCGGGACGGCTGCAGGTACTGGCCCAGGGTCAGCATGTCGATGTCGTGCTCGCGCATGCGCTTCATGACTTCGATGACTTCTTCGTCGGTTTCGCCCAGACCCAGCATCAAGCCGGACTTGGTCGGAATGTGCGGCATCATCTGCTTGAACTTCTGCAGCAGGGTCAGCGACCACTGGTAGTCCGAGCCCGGACGCGCAGCCTTATACAGGCGCGGTACGGTTTCCAGGTTGTGGTTGAACACATCCGGTGGCTCGGCAGCGGTGATGGCCAATGCGACGTCCATCCGGCCACGGTAGTCCGGCACCAGGGTTTCCAGCTGCACATTCGGCGACAGCTTGCGAATTTCGCGGATGCAGTCGGCAAAGTGCTGGGCGCCGCCGTCACGCAGGTCGTCGCGGTCCACCGAGGTGATCACCACGTACTTCAGGCGCAGGTCAGCGATGGCGATGGCCAGGCTTTCCGGCTCGTTGACGTCCAGTGGCTTCGGACGACCATGACCCACGTCGCAGAACGGGCAGCGACGGGTGCAGATGTCACCCATGATCATGAAGGTCGCGGTGCCACCGGAGAAGCACTCGCCCAGGTTCGGGCAGGACGCCTCTTCACAGACACTGTGCAGCTTGTGCTTGCGCAGCAACGCCTTGATGCGGTCGACTTCCGGCGACACCGGAATGCGTACGCGGATCCAGTCCGGCTTCTTCGGCAGTTCGGTGGTCGGAATGATCTTCACCGGAATGCGTGCAACCTTCTCGGCGCCGCGCAGCTTGACGCCGGCTTCTACCTTGGCACGCGGGGCCGGACGCTCGGTGACATCCAGCGTCGGGATCATGGTTTGCACTGCATCAGTAGTCATATCAGTCGATTCCGCCCGTTAGGGTCGTCTGCTCAGCATAGTCGAGGTGTTTGACGAGCTGCGCGCGCAGCCGGGCACTTACCTCGGCAAATTCAATCGGTCCTGTATGGTCACGTAGCTGGGTCATTGCCAACCCGGCGTAGCCACAGGGGTTAATCCGTCGGAACGGCTCAAGATCCATATCCACGTTCAAGGCCAGGCCATGAAAGGAACAACCGTGGCGGATCCGCAGTCCCAGTGAAGCGATTTTCGCACCGTTGACGTAGACCCCCGGTGCATCCGGCTTGGCCACGGCGGTCACGCCATAACTGGCCAGTAGTTCGATCAAGCACTGTTCCATGCGGCTGACCAGGTCGCGCACACCAAAACCGAGCTTGCGAACATCCAGCAGCAGGTAGGCGACCAACTGGCCGGGACCGTGATAGGTCACCTGCCCGCCGCGATCGGCCTGCACCACCGGAATATCACCCGGGAGCAGCAGATGCTCGGCCTTGCCGGCCTGGCCCTGGGTGAACACCGGCAGGTGCTCCACCAGCCAGATTTCATCGGCCCGTGAGCTGCCGCGCTCGTTGGTGAAGCGTTGCATGGCCTGCCAGACCGGCTCGTACGCCAGCTGGCCGAGCTCGCGAAAGCCCAGCGGATCGGACATCACAGCACCATGTGCACGAAGCCGGTGGCTCGCAGGTCGCTGTTGATGTTGTACAGCTGGTCCTGATCGGTCGCGACGATGTGCAACTGAATGGTGGTGTACTTGCCGTTGGTGCTTTGACGCTCATCGACACGCTCATCGTTGATGGTCGCGTGTTTCTTGACGATCTCGATGATCTTGTCCTTGTTGCCCGCACCGGTATCGCTGATCACCTTAACCGGGTAATCCGTGACAGGAAATTCGATCTTTGGCGCCTTTACTTCGGTATCGCTCATGGCGTAACGGCCTCGTAAGCCGTGCCAACGAGCATGGCCCCGCTCCGGGTAGGAGCAGGGCCATGCAGGTCAACACTGAATCAGTTGAACAAACCGTAGAAGAATAGACGGATGCTATCCCACATGCGGCGGAAGATACCACCTTCCTCGACCGCGTCCAGCGCGATCAGGTCGGCGCTGTGTACCACCTTGTCATCCAGTTTGACTTCGACCTTGCCGATCACGTCACCCTTGGCGATTGGCGCCATCAGTTGCGGGTTCATGGTCATGCTGGCCGCGAGCTTTTTCAGCTGGCCTTTTGGCAGGGTCATGGTCAGGTCGTCAGCCAGGCCAGCCTTGACCTGATTGGTGGTGCCTTTCCAGACAGGAGCCTGGGCCAGTTCGGTGCCTTTCTGATAGAAGGTCTGGGTTTCGAAGAAACGGAAACCGTAGGTCAGCAGCTTCTGGGTTTCAGCGGCGCGTGCCGATTCGCTATTGGTACCGAACACCACGGCGATCAGGCGCATGCCATCACGTACCGCCGAGGACACCATGCAGTAGCCAGCTTCGTCAGTGTGACCGGTTTTCAGACCGTCGACAGTCTTGTCACGCCACAGCAGCAGGTTGCGGTTCGGTTGCTTGATGCCGTTCCAGAAGAACTCTTTCTGCGAGTAGATCGCGTAGTGAGCCGGGTCTTCGTGGATGATCGCGCGCGCCAGCACAGCCATGTCGTGAGCCGACGAGTAGTGCTCAGGGTTCGGCAAGCCGGTCGGGTTCATGAAGTGGCTGTTGGTCATGCCCAGGTCGCCGACGGTTTTGTTCATCATGTCGGCGAAGGCGTCTTCGCTGCCGGCGATGTGCTCAGAGAGCGCAACGCTGGCGTCGTTACCCGACTGGATGATGATGCCGTGCAGCAGGTCGCTGACAGTCACCTGCGAGCCAACCTTGATGAACATCCGCGAACCACCGGTACGCCAGGCGTTTTCGCTGACGGTCACTGGGTCGTTTTCACCGATCTGCCCGCGACGGATCTCCAGGGTCGCAATGTACGCGGTCATCAGCTTGGTCAGACTGGCAGGCGGCAGGCGCTGGTCACCGTTGTTCTCGACCAGCACATTGCCACTGCTGGCGTCCATGAGCACGTAGGACTTGGCGGCCAGTTGAGGTGGCGACGGCATCATCTCGACCGCGAACGCGGCGGGAGAGAGAAGCAGCGGGACTAGCAGGCACAGGCGTTTGGCAAAGGTGGTGATGTTCATCCGTCTCTCGAAATCGCTAATGGAAACTGCCCTTGCGGGCAAAACTAATCAGACAACCTTCTAACGGGTTATCGCGTGTTCAGTTGTTCACTCACTGACCCTTGCCGGGCTTTTGTTGTACATCGAGCCAACAACTCAGGTCCTCCCCCCAATACCGCGAGCGAACCTTGATACGGGTACTGCTTACTCGGCCGTCACCAGGCTCGGCGAACCGAGATTGGCCAGGCGCACGCTGTTTTGCACTTGCGCAATTTCACCCTGCGAGCCGATCGGCCCCAGGCGAACCCGGTGCAGGGTCTGCTGATTGCGCACGATAGAACTGATGAACACCGGAGCGCTCACCATACCGCTGAGCTTCGACCTCAGGAGTTCGGCAGCGTCCGGGTTGGCGAACGCGCCCACCTGCAGATACTGGCCAGAGGCTGCTACAGAAGCGTTTTTTTTTGCATTGACCTGGATCGGCACGACAGCGGCGGCATGTTGCTGCGGCGGCGGGGTCCATTGCTCGACCTTGCCAGTCGATGCAGTGATCACCGGACCGCTGTTTTGCGCGACCTGCGGCTCATTGAGCATCAATGGCGCCGGGCGCCCCTTGGCAGCCCACCACTCTTGCGGGTCGATGCCCTCGACCTTGACCCGCGCGGTGCCGGTCTCGGCATAACCGAGTTTTTTCGCGGCAGCATAGGACAAGTCGATGATCCGGTCGGAATAGAACGGCCCACGGTCGTTGACCCGCAGGATCACCGTGCGCTTGTTGTCCAGGTTGGTCACGCGGACATAGGCCGGCAGCGGCAGGGTCTTGTGTGCGGCGCTCATGCCGTACAGGTCATACACCTCGCCATTGGCAGTGTTCTGGCCATGAAACTTGGTGCCGTACCAGGAGGCCGTGCCGGTTTCGACATAGCGCTTGGACTCGGGCATCGGGTAATAGGTCTTGCCCAGCACGGTGTAGGGGTTAGCCTTGTAGTTGCCGGTGTGCAAGGTCGGGGTGGCGTCGGGAATCCGCGACACATCGACGTCCCACCACGGCGCACCGTCCTTGTGGGCCCGGTTGATATCCAGCCCCGGGGTGGCGCGGACAACGGTCGGTGCCTTCGGTTGCGGCGCACGGCTGGTCGAGCAACTGACGATCAGCATCGACAGCGCGGCAAAAGCCACCAGCTTCAGGGGTTTGTGGATTGGCGATGCCAGCATTACTTGACGCCCCGTGCTTGGACCAGCTGTTCAGACAACTGATGTACGGCCATGGCGTACATCACGCTGCGGTTATAACGCGTGATTGCATAAAAATTCTTCAAGCCCATCCAGTATTCCGGGCCATTGTCACCTTCCAGACGAAACGCCGTCACCGGCATGTCGTCGCGCAGCGCATCATGACTCGACCAGCCCAGCGCTCGCAACTCCCCGACGGTTTTCGTCGGTTCGATCCCGGTGGTCAAGCCCTCGTCGACCTGCTCGCCACGCACATCGGCGCGACTGACCACCGGCTGCCCGGCCTCCCAGCCATGGCGTTTGAAATAACTGGCGACGCTGCCGATGGCGTCGTCGGCGTTGGTCCAGATATTGATGTGGCCATCCCCGTCGAAATCCACCGCATAGGCGCGGAAGCTGCTCGGCATGAACTGCGGCAAGCCCATGGCACCGGCGTAGGAGCCTTTCAACGTCAACGGATCAACCTGCTCTTCACGGGCCAGCAGCAGGAATTCACGCAGCTCCTTGCGGAAAAACTCGGCCCGTGGAGGGTAGTCGAAACCCAGGGTCGACAGGGCGTCGATTACCCGGTAATTGCCAGTATTGCGGCCGAAAAAGGTCTCAACTCCGATGATTGCGACGATTACCTGGGCCGGCACCCCGTATTCCTGCTCGGCACGCGCCAATACGGCTTCGTGCTGGCGCCAGAAGTCGACGCCGCGGGCGATGCGTGCATCGGTGAGGAACATCGGACGATATTCCTTCCATTGCTTGACCCGTTCAGCGGGGCGCGAGATCGCGTCGAGAATCGACTGCTTGCGCTCGGCCTCGCGGAACACGCCCATCAACTGTTCACCAGCGAAGCCGTAGTCACGGGTCATTTCACCGACGAATTCAGCCACTTGCGGCGAGCCCTCATATTCGCCGGCAAGCGCCGCCGGGGCGCTGCCAAGGATGCTTGCCAGGCCGAGCCACGGAGCGTATCGCGTTGCCCAGCCACGCATTACTTGCATTGAAATCTTCACCTTATTCAAACCTGCGCGATCCACTTACGATGGGTATGGATCGACATCAAAACCCCAAACGCTGACAGCAGTGTCACCAGCGAAGTTCCGCCGTAACTAATGAATGGCAACGGCACCCCCACCACCGGCAACAGGCCACTGACCATACCGATGTTGACGAAAACATAAACAAAAAACACCATGGTCAGCGAACCTGCCAGCAACTTGCCGAACAGCGTCTGCGCCTGGGCGGTAATCACCAGCCCGCGACCAATCAACAGCAGATAGATCAGCAGCAAGGCGCAAATGCCCACCAGCCCGAACTCTTCGCCCATGACCGCGATGATGAAGTCGGTGTGGCTTTCCGGCAGGAAGTCCAGGTGCGACTGAGTGCCCAGCAGCCAGCCCTTGCCAAACACGCCGCCGGAGCCGATGGCGGCCTTGGATTGGATGATGTTCCAACCTGTGCCCAGCGGGTCGCTTTCCGGGTCCAGGAAGGTCAGGATCCGCTGCTTCTGGTAGTCATGCATGATGAAGAACCACATGGCGATCGCCACCGGCACCGTGGCCGCCAGCACACTGAGAATCCAGCGCCAGCGCAAGCCGCCCATGAACAGCACGAAAGCGCCGCCGGCGAGAATCAGCAACGAGGTGCCGAGGTCCGGTTGGCGCACGATCAGGGCGAACGGGATGCCGATCAAAATCAGGCTGACCCCGACGTGCTTGAGCTGTGGCGGCAAAGTGCGCTTGGACAGGTACCAGGCGATGGTCGCCGGCATGATGATCTTCATGAACTCCGAGGGCTGGAAGCGGATCACCCCGGGAATGTTGATCCAGCGCGTCGCGCCCATGGCGTTGTGGCCCATGATGTCCACCACCAGCAACAGCAGCACGCCGACCACATAGCCCAACGGTACCCAGCGCGCCATGAAACGCGGTTCGAACTGGGCGATGATGACCATCGACACCAGACCGATGCCGAACGACGTCGCCTGTTTGGCCAGCAAGTCCCAGCTCTTGCCGCTGGCCGAATACAGCACGAACAGGCTGCCGGCCGCGAGGATCAACAGCAGGATCAGCAGCGGGCCGTCGATGTGCATGCGCTGCAATAACGTCGCTCGGCGACGCATCACATCCTCGCTGGAGAGAATGCGATCAAAATTACTCTTCACGGGCCGTAGCCTCCGCGGAATTGGGGCTGGCAAATTCAGGCTTGAGTCGACCGTCCTGGTCCAGCAGCCAGGCATCCATCACCTGGCGCACCACCGGCGCAGCGACACCGGAACCGGACTCACCGTTCTCGACCATCACCGAAACGACAATTTTCGGGTTGTCGGCCGGGGCAAATCCTACGAACAACGCGTGGTCACGATGCCGCTCCTGAACCTTGGAGCGGTCGTACTTCTCGCCCTGCTTGATCGCCACTACCTGAGCCGTACCCGACTTGCCGGCGATCCGGTACTGCGCGCCAATCGACGCCTTGCGCGCGGTACCCCGGGCGCCGTGCATGACCTGCTGCATGCCATGGTTGACTCGGGTCCAGTCCGCCGGATCACGCAGGACGATATCCGGCATCGGATTCTCATCCACCGGCTTCTCGCCCTCGATCGACTTGGCCAGGTGCGGCCGGTTCCACTTGCCCTTGTTGGCGACCAGCGCCGTGGCCTGGGCCAATTGCAGCGGTGTCGACTGCATGTAGCCCTGGCCGATCCCGAGGATCAGGGTTTCGCCAGGGAACCAGGCCTGACGCCGGGTGGCCCGCTTCCATTCGCGCGAAGGCATGAGACCGGGCGACTCTTCGAACATGTCCAGCGAGACCTTCTGGCCGATGCCGAACTTGGTCATGTAGGCCGACAGTCGGTCGATCCCCAGCTTGTGCGCCAAGTCGTAGAAGTAGGTGTCGTTGGAGCGCATGATCGCCGTGTCGAGGTCGACAAAGCCGTCACCGGTGCGGTTCCAGTTACGGTACTTGTGATCGTAATTGGGCAGTTGGTAGTAGCCCGGGTCGAATACCCGCGAGGTCGCGGTGACAACCCCGGAATCCAGGCCGGCAATCGCCACCGCCGGCTTGATGGTCGAGCCTGGCGGATACAGCCCGCGCAGGACTCGGTTGAACAGAGGCCGGTCGATGGAATCGCGCAACTCGGCGTAAGCCTTGAAGCTGATGCCGGTGACAAACAGGTTCGGATCGAAACTCGGCTGACTGACCATCGCCAGCACTTCGCCGGTGTTCGGATCCATCGCCACCACCGCGCCACGACGCCCGCCGAGAGCCGCTTCGGCGGCCTCCTGCAGTTTAATGTCGAGGCTCAGGATGATGTCCTTGCCGGGAATCGGATCGGTGCGCTTGAGCACCCGCAGCACGCGGCCGCGAGCGTTGGTTTCGACTTCTTCGTAGCCGACCTGACCGTGCAATTGCGGCTCGTAGAAGCGTTCGATGCCGGTCTTGCCGATGTGGTGGGTACCGCTGTAGTTCACCGGATCGAGGGTCTTCAGCTCTTTCTCGTTGATCCGCCCCATGTAGCCCACCGAGTGCGCAAAGTGCGCGCCCTGCGGGTAATGGCGCACCAGTTGCGCAACCACCTCGACACCCGGCAGGCGGAACTGATTCACCGCAATCCGGGCAATCTGCTCTTCGGTCAACTCGAACAGGATCGGCACCGGCTCGAAGGGTCGCCGCCCCTGACGCATGCGTTTTTCAAAGATCACCCGATCCTCGGGCGTCAGCTGCAGCACTTCGACGATCACGTCGAGCACTTGCTGCCAATCACCGGAACGTTCTCGGGTCATGCTCAGGCTGAAACTGGGCCGGTTGTCGGCAATCACTACGCCGTTACGGTCGAAGATCAGGCCGCGGGTCGGCGGAATCGGCTGAACGTGGACGCGGTTGTTCTCCGACAGAGTCGAGTGATACTCGTACTGGATCACCTGCAGGAAATACAAACGCGCGATCAGCACGCCGATCAGCAGCACCACTGCAATTGCCCCGAACACGACGCGGCCACGCACCAGACGGGCGTCTTTTTCGTGGTCCTTGATGCGAATCGGTTGGGACATGAGCGCAGGGTTACTTGTGGTAAGGGTGACCGGACAGGACTGTCCAGGCACGGTACAGCTGTTCGCCGATGAGGATTCGCACCAGCGGATGGGGCAAGGTCAGCGGCGACAGCGACCAGCGCTGATCGGCCCGCGCGCAGACTTCCGGCGCCAACCCCTCGGGGCCGCCGACCATGAAGTTCACGGTACGCGAGTCCAGGCGCCAGCGATCGAGTTCCACCGCCAGTTGCTCGGTGCTCCACGGCTTGCCATGGACTTCCAGCGTGACGATGCGTTCGTTGGGGCCGACCTTGGCCAACATCGCTTCGCCTTCCTGGCGAATGAAACGCGCCACGTCAGCATTCTTGCCACGGGTATTGAGCGGTATTTCCACCAGTTCCAGCGCCAGCTCGGACGGAAGACGCTTGGCATATTCATGCCAGCCTTCTTCCACCCACTTGGGCATGCGTGAACCGACGGCGATCAGGCGCAGTCGCACAGCGAACCCTTAAAGCTGGTCTTTGTTGAGCTTGTTGAAGTGCTCGTGCGGGTTTTCCGGGCTGTGATGCGCAGCGCTGGCCGAACGACTCTGCTCGGCACCTGCCCAAAGGCGCTCCAGGTCGTAGAACTGGCGGGCCGAGGCGGTCATCATGTGCACGATGACGTCGTCCATGTCCAGCAGGACCCAGTCGCTGTCGCCCTTGCCTTCTTCACCCAATGGCTTGACGCCCTGGGCTTTGACGGCTTCACGGACCTTGTCGAGCATCGCGCCGATCTGGCGGTTGGAAGTACCGGTGGCGATGATCATGAAGTCGGTGATGCTTTGTTTTTCACGAACGTCGATCACCTGGATGTCCTGGGCCTTGACGTCTTCCAGGGCGGCTACGGCAACCTTGACCAGCGCTTCGCCAGCCAGCACTTCACCAGTGTGTGCTTCAACCGGCAGCGGCGCGCTCTTGAAGGTGCCTTTGCGCTTTACTTTCGATACATCTTTGTTAGTCATATAAAACTCGTTTTGCTCGTATGTTCGGGCGCTTCAATACACGTTGTTGCCACGTGCCTTGAGCACTCCTATTCAGTTCGACGCACGGTACAGACCGTGCGCATCGATGTAGGCCAGGACCGCGTCGGGCACCAGGAAACGTACCGACTTACCGCTGGCCAGCAGTTGACGGATCTGGGTGGCGGATACCGCGAGCGGTGTCTGCCAGACGAATGCAATCTGTCCGCTCGGCCCTTTGAGGGCCAGCGGGTCGCTCACCGAGCGCGCTGCCAGCAAGTTGCGCAAGGCATCTGGCGGTTCGCTGTCGGCATCCGGGCGTTGCAGCACCAGGATGTGGCAATGCTGGAGCAACTCTTCCCAGCGATGCCAAGTGGGCAGGCCGCAAAATGCGTCCCAACCCAACAGTAAAAACAACTGGTCATCCGCGGCGAACTCCGCACGCATCAGCTCCAGGGTATCGATAGTGTAGGACGGCTTGTCGCGTTTGAGCTCGCGGTCATCCACCACCAGGGGCACAACCCCTGCTACCGCGCACTCGACCATCGCCAGACGATCGAGTGCCGACACCTGCGGCGTACCCCGATGCGGTGGCCTGGCGCTGGGCGTCAGGCGCAACTCATCGAGGTTCAACGACTCGGCCACTTCCAGCGCGCCGCGCAAATGGCCGATGTGCACCGGGTCGAATGTCCCGCCGAGCACGCCAATACGCCGTGCCGAGGGACTCACCGGGGCTGTCGGGTCGAGATCGCCCAAGTCAGACCGGCTCCTGGCCGCGCAACTGGCCATCACCGACCACAATGTACTTCTCGCAGGTCAGGCCTTCGAGACCCACCGGGCCGCGGGCGTGCAGCTTATCAGTAGAAATGCCGATCTCGGCACCCAATCCGTACTCGAAGCCATCGGCAAAGCAGGTCGGGGTGTTGATCATCACCGAGGCGGAGTCGACTTCGGCGACAAAACGCCGGGCTTCGCCCTGATGTTCGCTGACGATCGAGTCGGTGTGGTGCGAGCCATAGTGATTGATGTGCTCGATCGCCCGATCCAGGCCATCGACCACCAGAATCGAGAGGATCGGCGCAAGGTATTCCGTGCTCCAGTCTTCCTCGGTCGCGGCCACGGCATCGATGATCGCCCGGGTCCGCTCGCAACCGCGCAGCTCGACGCCCTTTTCGCGGAACTGGGCAGCCATGGCCGGCAGGAAGTCCTTGGCCACGGCCTGATCCACCAGCAGGGTTTCCATGGCGCCGCAGATGCCATACCGATAGGTCTTGGCGTTGAAAGCAATGCGTCGCGCCTTGTCGAGATCAGCGTGGGCACTGACGTAGACGTGACAAATGCCGTCCAGGTGCTTGATCACCGGCACCCGGGCATCGCGACTGACGCGCTCGATCAGGCCCTTGCCACCGCGCGGCACGATCACATCGACGTACTCGGGCATGGTGATCAGGGCGCCAACTGCGGCACGGTCGGTGGTTTCGACCACTTGCACCACGGCCGCCGGCAAACCGGCCTCGGCCAGGCCACGCTGGATGCAGGCGGCAATCGCACGATTGGAATGAATCGCCTCGGAACCACCGCGCAGGATGGTCGCGTTGCCCGACTTCAGGCACAGGCTGGCGGCGTCGATGGTCACGTTCGGACGAGACTCATAGATGATCCCGACCACACCCAGCGGCACGCGCATCTTGCCAACCTGGATACCTGACGGCCGATAACTCATGTCGCGGATCGCACCTACCGGGTCGGGCAACGCTGCCACCTGGCGCAAACCGACGATCATGCCGTCGATGCGTGCCGGGGTCAGGGCCAGGCGTTCGAGCATGGCCGGCTCCAGGCCGTTGGCCCGGCCAGCGGCCAGGTCCAGCTCGTTGGCGGCAGATAGCTCGGCGCGAGCAGCGTCCAGCGCATTGGCAGCAGCCTGCAGGGCGCGGTTCTTCTGCCCAGTGCTGGCACGGCCGATCACGCGGGAAGCGTCGCGGGCAGCGCGACCCAAGCGGGTCATGTAGTCAAGAACGGACTCAGTCATGGTCTGGTGTGGTCTTGGCAAATAGGAAAGCGGCAGATTATAGCTGTCGCGCTCTCCTACTAACAGCGGTGACAGGCGGATGGTCGAAATGGACTGCAAATAGACCGTCTTCAGCCTGGATTAAGCCAGCGATTGTTATCATTACGTCACTTTCGCCCTGACATAACTGCCGCCATGTCCATCCTGACCGCCCACCGGCAGCCCAAAGCCCTGCCAGACAGCTTCTTCAACCGTGACGCCCAGCTTCTGGCCTGTGAGCTGCTGGGCAAAGTCATCCGCCATCGGGTCGGCGATTTGTGGCTTTCGGCACGAATTATTGAAACCGAAGCCTATTACTGCGACGAAAAAGGCAGTCATGCCTCCCTCGGCTACACAGAAAAACGTAAGGCTTTGTTTCTGGATGGCGGGCACATTTATATGTATTACGCCCGAGGCGGCGATTCGCTGAACTTCAGTGCCCAGGGCCCGGGTAACGCAGTGCTGATCAAGTCCGGCTATCCCTGGATCGACGAAGTGTCAGGGCCGGCGAGCCTGGCGCAGATGCTGCTCAACAATCCGGACGCCAACGGCCGGCCGCGGGCCTCGCAACGCCTGTGCGCCGGCCAGACCTTGCTGTGCAAGGCGCTGGGTTTGAAGGTACCGGTCTGGGACGCGAAACGCTTCGACCACGACATACTCCTGGTCGAAGACCTCGGCCGACCGCCGACCCAGGTCATCCAGACCACCCGCCTGGGCATCCCTCACGGACGCGACGAACACTTGCTCTACCGTTTCGTCGACAGCGACTACGCCCCCTACTGCACGCGGAACCCTCTGCGCCGCGGCCAGGTCGAAAGCCGCGACTACAACCTGCTGTAATTCTCCCCTGAGCGGGCCAACGAACAATGATGGAGTTGAACCTATGGGCCCATGGCTCGACAGCCTGACCGCCTGGTTGACGGCAAACCCGCAGTGGCTGGCCGCTGCGGTCTTTATCGTCGCCTGTATTGAGTGCCTGGCGATTGCCGGGCTGATCGTGCCGGGCACCGTGCTGCTGTTCGCAGTGGCCGTACTGGCCGGCAGTGGCGCACTGTCACTGGGAGAAACCCTGTTGCTGGGCTTCCTCGGCGGCGTCCTCGGCGATGTGGTGTCGTACTTCCTCGGCCGCCACTTTCACCAGAACATCCGCCGCCTGCCGGGCCTGCGTCATCACCCGGAGTGGATTGGCAGCGCCGAGACCTATTTCCAGCGCTACGGTATCGCCAGCCTGTTGGTCGGACGCTTCATCGGCCCGCTACGGCCGATGCTGCCGATGGTCGCGGGGATGTTCGACATGCCCTTCCTGCGTTTCTTCGCCGTCAGCCTGCTGGCCGGGGCCGGCTGGGCCGTCGCCTACCTGCTGCCGGGCTGGGCCACCGGAGCCGCCATTCGCCTGCCATTGCCCGAGGGTTTCTGGCCGCAAGCCGGGATTGTCGCAGCCAGTGTAGCGGTCATGGTCGGCCTGAGCGCCAACAGCAGCCTGCGCAGTCATCGCAAAGCCGCGATGCTTATCGCCGGCATGAGCTTTCTGATCCTGGCGGGATTGTTCATTGGCTACCCGCACCTCAGTGCCCTCGATCAAGGGGTCATGACCCTGGTCCAGGAACACCGTAACCCGACATTCGATGAAGTCGCCGTGGTCTTCACGCTGATTGGTGAATTCCGCAACATGTTGCTGTTCAGCGCCTTGTTGGTCGGGATACTGCTGGTCACCCGGCAGTGGCGCCAGGCCATATTCGCCGGCAGCACGCTGCTGTGCACTGCGCTGGCCAACACCCTGACCAAACACTTCTTCGCTCGCGTCCGCCCTGAAGTCCTCAGCGAGCCGTTGACCACCTTCAGCATGCCCAGTGGCCACGCTTCGGGCTCTTTTGCACTGTTTCTGACCCTGGCCGTCTTGGCGGGTCGCGGACAACCGCCCAGGATGCGTCTGACCTGGCTGCTGCTGGGCTGCCTGCCAGCGTTGGCCATTTCTGTTTCGCGGGTGTATCTGGGAGCGCACTGGCCGACGGATGTACTGGCGGGGGCGATGCTGGCAGCGTGTGTCTGTGCCGCCAGCCTGTGGTTCAGTCAACGCCAGACTTCGCTGTCCGCCCTGCACCCCAAGGTCTGGTGGATCGTCCTGCCGGCGCTGGTTGGACTGCTCGGGCTCTTCGTGTTGAGGCACCTGCCGCAAACCATGCTGCGCTACGCCTACTGAGCACCTGAATTTTCCGGTACCCAGACAAAAAACCCCGACCTGAGAGGTCGGGGTTCTTTTTCAACACCTGTTCAACTGACCAGCATCACGAACTTTGACGCTTACGCATTTCCAGAATCAGCGCATCGGCCAAGAGTCCTGCGGTGATCGCCGTTTGCTCGAACGACTGCCCGAGACTGGCATTTTTCAGCATGTAGCCCACTGCAGCAGCTTCCCATGCTGCTCGCTCGGATACGAAAATAGTCATGATTTAAATTCCTTTTAGATAATGAAATTGGCCACTTCGTGTGACGCCCCGAGAAACTAAATAATTCGTCCCCCCTTCACAATGCTGGCTAGCTGACTCAAGCCTTGCCAATTGTTACTCAGGCAAACAGTTCGCCCTGCAACTCATCAAGCAAAGCCTGAATGGCATCCAGGCGTTGCTGCGGATCATCGAGCTGCAGCAGGTCGATCTTGTCCAGCTCCGAGAACGGCAACAGGTACGCCAACTGATTGGCCAGGGACTGCTGGCCGTTCGCCTCGGTGCCCATGTTCAAGGCCACCACCATCGGATGCTCGGCCAGGGCCTTGAGCAAGGCCACAAGGTCGTCATCTTCCTCTTGCAGCGGTTGCTCGGGCTCGTCCTCCAGCCACTCGACCTCGGCGACCAGCAGTTGATCGCGCTGCACCTCAGTACGCAACACCTTGAAGCGCCGCCCGCCCGCGACGCGGATCCCCAGCAGACCGTTGTCCTGCTGCTGAAAATCGGTAATCCGTGCTTCACAGCCGATCAGGGCATAGCCTTCAGGGGCGAGCCCCACTTCGTCGCCTTCGAGAATGCACACCACGCCAAAGCCTGCGCCCTGTTTCATGCAGCGACTGATCATGTCCAGGTAACGCGCCTCGAAAATCTGCAAATCGAGGACGCAACCGGGAAACAGCACGGTGTTCAGCGGAAACAGCGCCAGGCTCATAGACATGTCCTTAAACCACCATCGATACCGCCAACGGCAACAACACGGCCGTGGCCACACCCATCAGACTCATCGCCAGCGCGGCAAATGCACCGCACTCGTCACTTTCCTGCAGGGCCACCGAAGTGCCCACCGCATGTGCGGTCATGCCCAGGGCCATGCCACGGGCCTCCGGGCCATGCACCCCGAGACACGTCAACAGCGCCGGGCCGAAAATCGCCCCGAGCACCCCGGTAATCAGCACGAACACTGCCGCCAGTGCCGCGACACCGCCAATCTGCTCGGCCACCAGCATCGCAATAGGCGACGTCACCGATTTCGGCGCCATAGTCATCAGGATCATGTGCTCGGCGCCGAACCACCAGCCCAGCAGCACACACAGGCCGGTTGCCACCACGCCACCTATCACCAGCGTAGTAAAAATCGGCCAGAACAGTTGGCGAATACGTCGCAAGTTGAGGTAAAGCGGAACCGCCAGCGCCACAGTGGCCGGCCCCAGCAGAATACTGAGGATTTCGGTGCTTTTACGGTACTCGGCGTAAGTGAGACCGCATACCAGCAACACGCCGATCACCAGCAACATCGACACCAGCACCGGCTGCAGGAAAATCCAGCGAGTCTTCTCGAACGCCGCCAGCACCAGTTGATAGGCGCCCAGGGTGATGCCAATGCCGAACAGTGGATGATGGATCACTGCCGCCAATGCCCCCTGCCAGTCGAACATCATGGCTGTTCCTCCTGCCGCGCCTGGCGCTTGACCAATCGCTGCATCAACACCCCGACAAAGGCCATCGACAGCAACAGCGACAGCACCAGCGCACCGACGATCGCCCAGAAGTCCGCCGCGATATCGGCGGCATACACCATCACCCCAACGGCGGGCGGCACCAGCAACAACGGCAGGTAACGCAACAGGCTGCCAGCGGCCAGGCTCAATGGCTCACCGACTTCGCCACGCACAATCAAGAAGCCCAGCAGAAGGAGCAAACCGATGATGGGCCCCGGCAGTATCGGCAACAGCAAGTGATTGAGCGCCGTGCCCAGCAATTGGAACAGCACCAGCCAGGTCAGGCCACGAAGCAACATGAGTGATCTCCAGCAAAACCCACTCCCCACAAGCGGACCGGCCATTATAAGCATGGCATCCGCTATGCATGGGTATTCGCCAAAGGTATGGGAGGTTGACCGGCACAGCACGCCATGATGATCTAAGGTGGTTGGCGGTCCTTTCAAAAAAAACTATAAATCGTTGAATCAAGGAGAGTCTCAATGCCCTTTGTTGCCGTTGCACAGATCAAAGATTATGTCGGCAAGGAACTCGGACACTCCGAGTGGCTGACCATCGACCAGGAGCGAATCAATCTGTTCGCTGAAGCCACGGGGGACTTTCAGTTCATCCACGTTGATCCGGTGAAAGCGGCCCAGACACCGTTTGGCAGCACCATCGCCCACGGCTTCCTGACACTGTCGCTGATTCCCAAGTTGATGGAAGACATTCTGGTGGTACCAGAAGGCTTGAAGATGGTGGTCAACTACGGCCTGGACAGCGTGCGTTTCATCCAGCCGGTCAAGGTCGGCTCCAAGGTCCGGCTCAAAGTCGAATTGACCGACGCTACCGAGAAGAAACCCGGTCAATGGCTGCTCAAGGCCACCACCACCCTGGAAATCGAAGGCGAGGAAAAACCTGCCTACATTGCCGAGCCTCTGTCGCTGGCATTCGTGTAACCCCGGCCGGATGCGAAGCAGTTCTCGCTGTTTCGCACCGCGTCTCTATTTATCAGGCATATAGCTGCGGCATACTCGGTCGCCTAATTGCCCGGATCCCGTTATGCGCTCACTTGCACCCCTTGCCCTGACCCTATTGCTCACTGCGTGTGGCGATGGCGAATCGCTGTTGCCACCAGACGCACGCCTGCCCGATGGCGGGCGGTATCGCGGTGAACTGGTCGACGGCTTGCTGCAAGGCCAGGGGCGCATCGATTACCCCAATGGCAGTTGGTACGCCGGTCAGTTCGACAAGGGCCAGTGGCACGGCCAGGGTGAATGGCACGGCAGCAACGGCGAACTCTATCGCGGCGGCTTCCAGCAAGGCCTGTTTCATGGCCAGGGCACCCTGAGCACCGGTGATAGCAATTACACCGGCAGCTTCAAACTGGGGCGCCGCGACGGTGAAGGCACGCTCAAGGAACACGGCATGACCTACCGTGGCGAGTTCAAATCCGACCAGTATTCCGGACTGGGCCGCCTTGAACTCGAAGACGGCAGCCAGTACCAGGGGCAATTCGCCCACGGCCAGCCCAATGGCGAGGGGCAGCGCAGCGATGCCAGCGGCAATCAATTCAGCGGGCATTTCGTCAACGGCCAACTGGACGGTGTCGGCAGCTTCAACAGCGCCGAGGGCGACAGCTATGTCGGTGGTTTCAAGCAAAACCAGCTGCACGGTAAAGGACGCTATGAAAACGCCGACGGTGACGTCTGGATCGGCGCGTTCAAGGAAGGCGCGTTGAGCGGCAAGGGCGAATTGATCGGTGCCGACAACAGTCACTACATCGGTCACTTCAGCGACTGGCGCTTCAGCGGCCAGGGCCGCCTCAACCTGCCCGACGGCAGCTTCTATATCGGCCAGTTCGACAACGACAGCTATCAGGGCCAGGGCACCCTGGTGCTGACCGACGGCACAGTGCAAAGCGGCCACTGGATCAACGGCCAGCGGGTACGCGACGCCGATGGAAAACTACTTCCAGACACCCTCGAACTGGGCTTGCTGGCCCAGGGTCGACTGTTGGAAGAGGCATTGGCCAACGTACCGCCGTCAACACCTGCGGTGGAGTTGTACAGCCTGACCCTCGGCGGTGATGGCAAACAGAGCGTATTCCTCCGTGAGTCCGACTACGTCAGCAACATGCTGTCCAGCCGGTTCGGCGCTTATGGACAGATTCGCCTGGTCAATCATCGCGATCATTCCGGCGACCGGCCCATGGCCACCCGCGAGAACCTGCGACGGGCGGCCCTGACCCTGGCCGAGCGCAGCGGCCCGGAAGACCTGCTGTTCATCTACCTGACCAGTCATGGCACGGCGGAGCACGAACTGGTGCTCGACCAACCGCGCATGGAACTGGCAGACCTGCCCGCCGATGAACTGGCAAGCGTGCTGGCACCGTTGAAGAACCGCGACAAGATCATCGTGATTTCAGCCTGCTACTCCGGCGGCTTCATTCCCGCCCTCAAAGACGAGCGGACCCTGATCATGACCGCCTCACGGGGTGACCGCGTGTCGTTCGGTTGCTCCGAGGAGGCCGACTTCACTTATTTCGGCGACGCTCTGTTCGCCCAGGCCCTGAACCAGACCGATGACCTGGAGCAGGCCTTCAAGCTGGCCAAGGCCACGGTCGCCGAGCGTGAGCTGGCGGACAACTTCGAAGCCTCCGAACCACAGATATGGGCGCCCAAGGGAGTACTGGCGCGCTGGCAGGCACTGCGCAAGCAACAAGCGCGAAAAGCGCTGCAAAGTGCCGCGCTGGACAGCAAGGAAACAAAGAGCAACTAAGCTGAACAGTATCAAGGGAGAAACACTATGTACTTGACGCCTCAGCACGTACTGCTCGCTGGAGCCACCGGCCTGACCGGTGAACATCTGCTCGACCGACTGCTCAACGAGCCCACCATCAGTCGCGTATTGGCGCCCTCGCGCCGGCCGCTGGCGGAACATCCGCACCTGGAAAACCCGGTCGGCGCACCGGCCGAGTTCCTGCCGCAGCTCAGTGGCCGGGTGGACATCGCCTACTGCTGCCTGGGCACGACCATCAAGCAAGCCGGCTCCGAACAAGCATTCCGTGCAGTCGACCTGGACATGGTGGTGGCTTTCTCCAAACGTGCGCGGGAAATGGGCGCGCGGCATCTGATCGTGATCAGCGCGATTGGTGCCGATCCGAAATCATCGGTGTTCTACAACCGCGTCAAGGGCGAAATGGAACAGGCTCTGCGCGCTCAGGATTGGCCACAACTGACCATCTGCCGACCTTCGCTGTTGCTGGGCGAGCGCCTGGAACCACGGCTTGCTGAGCAATTCGCCGGCCCACTCTCCAGGCTGATCCCCGGCAAATACCGCGGCATCGAGGCCTGCCAACTGGCCCGTGCCATGTGGCGCTTGGCGCTGGAAGAACAGGATGGGGTGCGAATTGTCGAATCGGACGAACTGCGCAAGCTCGGCAAATAACCGCTACAAACCGCCGGTTGCCTGAAAGCCGACACCCAGCACTGTCAGCAACGACAGTGGCAACAGCAGGGTGTCGAGCAAGGCACTGGCAGGCAAATCGACACCCGGGTAGCTCGGCGCTTCAGCGCCGAAGCGGTCCTTGGCGCAACAGCCCCCTTGCATGGCATACAGGTCCAGACGCGTTCCCGAATACACCACCGGTGCGCCCGGCTGAGCAGCATCGAGGGTACGCACCGTGGCGCAGCCGGCCAGTTGCAAGGCCAGCAGCGCGACCAGCAGCTTATTCATCGCTGCTCAAATGGTGCTCGCCCCAGCGTGGCAGCATGTCTTGCGGGATATTCAACAGATTGAGAATCCGCGCCACGACAAAGTCCACCAAATCATCGATGGTCTGCGGCTGATGATAGAACCCGGGCGACGCCGGCAAAATGGTCACGCCCATGTTCGACAGCTTGAGCATGTTTTCCAGGTGAATGCTCGAGTAAGGTGCTTCGCGAGGCACCAGAATCAACTGCCGGCGCTCCTTCAGGGTGACGTCGGCGGCTCGCTCGATCAGGTTGTTGCACGCCCCTGCCGCAATTGCCGCCAGAGTCCCTGTCGAACAGGGCACCACCACCATTGCCGCTGGCGAACCGGAGCCCGAGGCCACCGGCGACATCCAGTCCTCCTTGCCATACACACGAATCTGCCCGGCAACCGCGCCGGTGTACTCGGTGAGAAAGGCCTGCATCATCTGCGGCTTGGGTGGCAGGCTGACGTCGGTCTCGGTGGCCATCACCAGTTGCGCGGCCTTGGAGATTAGGAAATGCACCTCACGGTCCTCCCGCACCAGGCAATCGAGCAGGCGCAAACCGTACTGCGCGCCAGAAGCGCCGGTCATTGCCAGGGTGATGCGATCCGGACCGTTGTTCATTTGAGCGCCTCGGCGAGTTTGCCATGCAGGCCGCCGAAGCCGCCGTTGCTCATGATCACCACGTGGGTGCCGGGCTGCGCCTGGCTCTTGACCCGCTCAATGATGCCTTCCAGCGAGTCACTGACAATCGACGGCACCGTGCACAGGGCTGCGGTCGCCGCCAAGTCCCAGCCGAGGTTGGCTGGCGCGTACCAGATCACCTGATCGGCATCGACCACACTTTCCGGCAGGCCGTCACGGTGCGCGCCGAGCTTCATCGAGTTGGAGCGCGGCTCAATGATCGCGATCAGCGGCGCATCGCCAATGCGCTTGCGCAGGCCATCGAGGGTGGTGGCAATCGCTGTCGGGTGGTGGGCAAAGTCGTCGTAGATGGTGATCCCGTTGACCTGGGCCACCACTTCCATGCGCCGTTTCACACTCTTAAATGCGCTCAGGGCAGCGATCCCCATGCTCGGGACCACGCCCACGTGTCGCGCTGCCGCCAAGGTCGCCAAGGCGTTGGCCACATTGTGCTGGCCGGTCATGTCCCACTCCACCACGCCCTGGGCGACGCCCTCGAACATGACTTCGAAGCGCGAGCCGTCCTCGCTGAGCAGCTTGACCTGCCACTGGCCGCCGGCGCCGGTGGTTTGCACCGGGGTCCAGCAACCCATTTCGATGACCCGCTGCAGCGCCGGTTCGGTGGTCGGATGAATCACCAGGCCTTCACTCGGGATGGTGCGCACCAAGTGATGGAATTGCCGCTCGATGGCCGGCAAATCGGGGAAGATGTCCGCGTGATCGAACTCAAGGTTATTGAGAATCGCGGTGCGCGGACGGTAATGGACGAACTTCGAGCGCTTGTCGAAGAACGCGCTGTCATATTCATCGGCTTCGATGACGAAGAACGGTGTGTCACCCAGGCGGGCCGACACCGAGAAATTCTGTGGCACGCCACCGATCAGGAAGCCCGGGCTCATGCCGGCGTGTTCCAGGACCCAGGCCAGCATGCTGCTGGTAGTGGTTTTCCCGTGGGTACCCGCCACCGCCAGCACCCAGCGGCCTTGCAGCACGTGGTCAGCCAGCCATTGTGGACCGGAAACATAGGGCAGGCCCTTGTTCAGGACGTATTCGACGGCCGGGTTGCCACGGGACATGGCGTTGCCGATCACCACCAGGTCCGGGGCCGGATCGAGCTGGGCCGGGTCGTAGCCTTGCGTCAGCTCAATGCCCTGCGCTTGCAGTTGAGTACTCATCGGCGGATAGACGTTGGCGTCGGAACCGGTCACGCGATGGCCCAGCTCTTTGGCCAGAACCGCCATCGAGCCCATGAAAGTGCCGCAGATACCCAGGATATGAATGTGCATAGTCAACCTCGTAAAACATCGAGGCAGGTTAGCGTAGGGTGGGGAAATTCGCACCCTTTAGCTGAGCGGACGCGGCGTGTCCGAGCAACTAGCGGGCGATCGCGTGTTTGCGCAGCTTGCGATAGAGGGTATTGCGGCTGATGCCCAGTTGCTCGGCGGTATGGGTCATGTGCCAGCGCTGCTGCTCAAGGGCATTGAGCAGGGCCAGGCGCTCGGCGTCATCCAGCGGAAAATCGGTCAATGGCGGCGCACTGCTCATCTGCGGCCGCGACTGGCGAATCATCGCCGGCAGGTCATCCAGGCCGATGCTGCCATCCTCACACAAGGCGGCCAGGGTGCGCAGAACATTGCGCAACTGCCGCACGTTTCCCGGCCAGGCAAACGCCAGCAAGGCCTGCCGCGCCGGTTCGGCAATCTGTACCGCCTCGTCGCCGGCTTCTTCTGACAGGAGAAAATCCAGCAGCTGCGATTTGTCGCTGCGTTCGCGTAGTGCCGGCAAGGCCACTTCCAGACCATTGAGCCGGTAGTACAGATCCTCGCGGAAACCGCCATCCTGCACACGATCGAGCAGATTACGGTGGGTGGCGCTGATGATTCGCACGTTGACCGCCTGCGGTTCGCCGCCAATGGGCACCACCAGCCGATCCTCGAGCACCCGCAGCAGGCGGGTTTGCAGGGCCAGCGGCATGTCGCCAATCTCGTCGAGGAACAAGGTGCCGCCATCGGCCTGTTGCAACTTGCCGCGCATGCCTTCCTTGCGTGCGCCGGTAAAACTGCCGCCGCGATAACCAAACAGCTCGCTTTCGATCAGACTTTCCGGGATCGCCGCGCAATTGAGTGCGACGAATGCCTTGTCCGCGCGCTGGCTGGCCTGGTGCACCGCCTTGGCGAACGCCTCCTTGCCGGAGCCGGTTTCGCCATTGATCAACAGCGGCACATCACGCTCGAACACCCGCAGCGCTTTACGGAAGTCCGCCTGCAGCCCTTCGTCACCCAGGCAAATGCCGGCCAGGGGTGGCCGCTCCTCGATTTTCCGCGCAGGCACCAGCGGCACCGGCACACTGCGCGCCTGGCCGCGCAGTACGGCAAACAATCCGCGCCCGTCGCGGGTCCGCAGCGGCCAACTGGCGCTGGCGTTAACGCTGGCGCGGGACAGCAGTTCGTCCAGCGAACAGTCGAAAAAGTTATCCACCGGCTTGCCCACCAGACCGCCACGAATGTGCCCCAACAGGTTCAACGCACTCTGATTGACCGCACTGATCCGCCCTTCGCCGTCGAACGCCAGCAAGCCTTCACTGAACAACCCCACCGATTCCGCCTGCAGGTGGAAGCGCAACAGCCACTGATTTTCGAAATGTCGCAGGAAATAGCAGCTCTCGATCATTTTCGCCGAGAGGTTGACCAGCGCCATGGTGTGGAACTGGCTTTGCCGGGAAACGTCGTGGCGCGCCGATGAGACGTCGAGCACCGCCAGCAATTCGCCATGGGGATCGAACACCGGACTGGCGGAACAGGTCAGGCCGGTGTGCCGGCCGCGAAAGTGTTCATCCTGATGAATGGTCAGGGCCTGGCGTTCCACCAGGCACGTACCGATGCCGTTGGTACCTTCGCAGGCCTCGCTCCAGTCGGCGCCCAACCACAGCCCCGCACGTTCGAAAATGCGCCGCTCGGTGGGCGCGGTGACACAGTTGAGAATCACCCCGCGAGCATCGGTCAGCAGCACCGCATGGCCGGCACCGGACAATTGCTGATGCAGGCTGGTCATTTCGCCGCCAGCGATGTGCAGCACCTGTTGCAGGCGCTCGCGACTCTCCAGCACACGGCCGTGTTCCAGCACCGTAGGGGCCATGTTCAACGCCGGATCGAGATGGTAATCCTCAAGGCAGCGCAGCCAGGAACGGGCGATCGACGGATCACTGCCCGGCCCCTGCAATTGGTGTTTGCCCTGGGTAACGGTCAACACCTGCTGGGCATGGCGACTCAAATGGTTGTTGTGCATTTCTTATTCTGCTCCAGGGGGTGCGGCGAACCTGGCCTGTGGACGCCCAGCATCCCCCAGCCATCGGCGCATTGCAATGGCGACGAGACCGGCCGGTCACACTGTGTGCCATAAGCGGTACAAAGTGTCACACCCGCTGTACCGCATCTGTCACAAGCCTCACCGAATCCATTGAGAAAAACCTGCCAACCCCTTGATTTACAAGACCTGGACGGCACTGGCCCGACCTTTGCTCTAGGCTTGTACAAGCGCTTACCGCGCGTACTCCCTTATAAGCACAAAAGCCAAGGAGACACTCATCATGCGTTACGCTCACCCCGGTACCGAAGGTGCAATCGTTTCGTTCAAGAGCAAATACGGTAACTACATCGGTGGCGAATTTGTCGCGCCGGTCAAAGGTCAGTACTTCACCAACACCTCGCCGGTGAACGGCCAACCGATTGCCGAGTTCCCCCGCTCCACGGCTGAAGACATCGAAAAAGCCCTGGACGCTGCCCACGCAGCCGCCGATGCCTGGGGCAGCACTTCTGTCCAGGCGCGCTCGCTGATCCTGCTGAAAATCGCTGATCGTATCGAACAGAATCTGGAAACCCTGGCAATCACCGAAAGCTGGGACAACGGCAAGGCCGTGCGCGAAACCCTGAACGCCGACATTCCGCTGGCCGCCGACCATTTCCGCTACTTCGCCGGCTGCCTGCGCGCGCAGGAAGGCAGTGCCGCGGAAATCGACGGCAACACCGTGGCCTATCACATTCACGAACCGCTGGGCGTTGTCGGGCAGATCATCCCGTGGAACTTCCCGATCCTGATGGCCGCCTGGAAGCTCGCACCAGCCCTGGCCGCCGGTAACTGCGTGGTACTCAAACCGGCCGAGCAAACTCCGCTGGGCATCACCGTACTGATGGAGCTGATTGGCGACCTGCTGCCGCCGGGCGTGCTGAACGTGGTGCAAGGGTTCGGCCGCGAAGCCGGTGAAGCCCTGGCCACCAGCAAGCGTATTGCCAAAATTGCCTTTACCGGCTCGACTCCGGTGGGCTCGCACATCATGAAGTGCGCAGCGGAAAACATCATTCCGTCCACTGTGGAGCTGGGCGGCAAATCGCCGAACATCTTCTTCGAAGACATCATGAAGGCCGAGCCGAGCTTCATCGAGAAAGCCGCTGAAGGCCTGGTGCTGGCGTTCTTCAACCAGGGCGAAGTCTGCACCTGCCCGTCCCGTGCGCTGGTACAGGAATCGATCTACGACGAATTCATGCAAGTGGTGATGAAGAAAGTCCTGCAGATCAAACGCGGCGACCCGCTGGACACCGACACCATGGTCGGCGCCCAGGCCTCGGAGCAGCAATTCGACAAGATCCTTTCGTACCTGGAAATCGCCAAGGGCGAAGGCGCGGAGCTGCTGACCGGCGGCAAGGTGGAAAAACTCGAAGGCAACCTGGCGAGCGGATACTACATCCAGCCAACGCTGCTCAAGGGCACCAACAAAATGCGCGTGTTCCAGGAAGAAATCTTTGGCCCGGTGGTCAGCATCACCACCTTCAAGGACGAAGCCGAAGCCCTGGCCATCGCCAACGACACCGAGTTCGGCCTTGGCGCCGGCCTCTGGACCCGCGACATCAACCGCGCTTACCGCATGGGCCGCGCGATCAAGGCTGGTCGCGTCTGGACCAACTGCTACCACCTGTACCCGGCGCACGCCGCATTCGGTGGCTACAAGAAGTCCGGCGTCGGCCGCGAAACCCACAAAATGATGCTCGACCACTACCAGCAAACCAAAAACCTGCTGGTGAGCTACGACATCAACCCACTGGGCTTCTTCTGATTGACCCTCCCGGCGACTTCGGTCGCCGGGAGGCGCTTCGCTGTCCGCGTCACCGCTTATTTTTGCATCGACTTCGCCGTTCACCCGCGGCGGATGCCTTGTTGCAAGCGCATTTCCCCGATTCATGCAGCGCTCGCCCCGGGCCTCAGGCTGCGCTGAAAAACAACAATAAGAAGGAACTATGCAATGGATCAGATCGGCAACTACGTGCTCTATCTCATTATGTTCTGTGCCGTACTCGGCGCCTTCGCCGCGATTTACAACAGCGATGAAGGGCTGGGTAAAGAATTCATGGAGGGCATCCATGCCACGGGCCACATCTTTGTCCCGGCGGCCGGCATCATGGCCTCCATCCCCTACCTGACCGTGGTCATCGAAAAAGCCTTCGGCCCATTCTTCAGCGCCCTGGGCGCCGACCCGGCGCTGGCGGCGACCATGATCATCGCCTCAGACATGGGCGGCTACCACCTGGCCTCGGCCCTGGCAGCCAGCAAAGAAGCGCTGGTGATGGCGCTGATTACCGGCTTCATGGGCGGTGCAACCATCGTCTTCTCAATTCCCATGGGCCTGGCGATGCTCGACAAGCGCGACCATAAATACATGGCCCTGGGCATCATGTCGGGAATCCTGACCATCCCACTGGGCGTGCTGATCGCCAGCGTGATCCTCGCGTTCAGCAATCCGCTGGTCCGCGAACTGGTCTCGACCAACGGCGAGGCCACCTATCAACTGGCACTCGGCCTGGGCAGCATCTTCGCCAACCTGCTGCCGATCCTGATCTTCGTTGTCGCCCTGGCCCTCGGCCTGCGCTTCCTGCCCGACCTGATGATCAAGGGTTTCATCGTCTTTGGTCGAACCCTCGATGCCGCGATCAAGTTGGTCCTGGTGTTCTCCATCGTCGAATACTTCACCGGCGTGTTCACCCTGGTCTTTGGCGCCTGGGGCTTCCACCCGATCATCGCCGATGCCGAGGACCAGACCCGCGCCCTGGAAACCGCTGGCTACATCGGCATCATGCTGGCCGGCGCATTCCCGATGGTCTACCTGCTGCGCAAATACCTCGGTAAACCGCTGGAAAGCCTGGGTGGCAAGATTGGCCTGAGCGCCGTCGGCAGCGCCGGCATGCTGGCGACCATTGCCAACATCCTCGCAATGTTCCGCCTGGTGCGCTTCATGCCGCCCAAGGACAAGGTGATCAACATTGCCTTTGGCGTGTGCGCGGCGTTCCTGCTCGGCGACCACCTGTCGTTTACCGCCAACTTCCAACCGACCATCATCCTGCCAGTGCTGATTGGCAAGATAAGTGCAGGTTTCATCGCCGTCGGTCTGGCGTATTGGCTGTCGGTGCCCAAGGCCCTGCAACTGGAAGCTGAAGACCGTGCCGCCGGAATCATTGCCGAAGGCGAGTACCTGGGCCTACCGGTGCCGGAAACCATCGCCCCGAACGGCGTCAAGGCCACGGCTTGAGTGCGCTGCATTGATGTGCGCAGGCTGCACCGGGCGTGGCATGCTGGATCGACCGCAGCCCCGCCCAGCGCACTTTCCAATTTGAACGGAGACTGAGATGGCAAGTTTTTCCCATAGCGTCGGCGCCCAGACGTACCGCTTCGACGACCTCAAGGACGTCATGGCCAAGGCCAGCCCGGCGCGCTCCGGAGACTTCCTGGCCGGTGTTGCCGCCCACAACGATGGCGAACGGGTCGCGGCGCAAATGGCCCTGGCCGACATCCCGCTCAAGCACTTCCTGCAGGAAGCGCTGATTCCCTACGAAAGCGATGAAGTCACCCGGCTGATCATCGACACCCACGATGCCCAGGCTTTTACCACCGTCAGTCACCTCACCGTCGGCGGTTTCCGCGATTGGCTACTCAGCGACGCGGCCGATGAACACAGCCTGCGCGCGCTGGCGCCAGGCCTGACTCCGGAAATGGCCGCCGCCGTGTCGAAGATCATGCGCGTGCAGGATCTGGTGCTGGTCGCGCAGAAGATCCGCGTGGTCACCCGCTTCCGCGGCACCCTCGGCTTGCGCGGCCGCCTGTCGACTCGTCTGCAGCCTAACCACCCCACCGACGAACCGGCGGGCATCGCCGCGAGCATCCTCGATGGCCTGCTCTACGGTAACGGCGACGCGATGATTGGCATCAACCCAGCCACCGACAGCATCGCCTCGATCTGTGCCATGCTGGAAATGCTCGATGCCGTGATCCAACGCTACGAAATTCCGACTCAGGCCTGCGTGCTGACCCACGTCACCACTTCAATCGAAGCGATCAACCGTGGCGTGCCGCTGGACCTGGTGTTCCAGTCGATCGCCGGCACCGAAGCAGCGAATGCCAGTTTCGGCATCAGCCTCAGCGTGCTGCAGGAGGGCTATGACGCCGGCTTGAGCCTCAACCGTGGCACCCTCGGGCAGAACCTGATGTATTTCGAGACCGGCCAAGGCAGCGCCCTGTCGGCTAACGCCCATTTCGGCCTCGACCAGCAAACCTGTGAAACCCGCGCCTACGCGGTGGCGCGCCACTTCAAACCGTTCCTGGTCAATACCGTGGTGGGCTTCATCGGTCCGGAGTACCTGTACAACGGCAAACAGATCATCCGCGCCGGCCTCGAGGATCACTTTTGCGGCAAGTTGCTCGGTGTGCCAATGGGTTGCGACATCTGCTACACCAACCACGCCGAAGCCGACCAGGACGACATGGACACCCTGCTGACCCTGCTGGGTGTGGCCGGGATCAACTTCATCATGGGCATTCCCGGTTCCGACGACATCATGCTCAACTACCAGACCACCTCATTCCACGATGCCCTCTACGCGCGCCAGACCCTGGGCCTGAAACCGGCGCCGGAGTTCGAGGCGTGGCTGGCGAAGATGGGCATTTTCACTCAGGGTGACGGCAAAGTTCGTTTTGGCGACAACCTGCCGCCGGCCTTCCGCCATGCCTTGGCGCAACTGCGATGAGCGACCTGATGATGGATAAATCGGCAATCGATACGCAAAACCCTTGGCTGGATCTGCGCCGCCTGACGCCGGCACGAATCGCCCTCGGACGCAGCGGCACCAGTATGCCGACCAACGCCCAACTGGATTTCCAGTACGCCCATGCCCAGGCCCGGGATGCCGTGCACCTGCCGTTCGATCATGCCGGGCTGAGCCGCCAGTTGACCGAAGCCGGGCGCGACAGCCTGTTGCTGCACAGTGCCGCCGCAGACCGCGACAGCTACCTGCAGCGCCCGGACCTTGGCCGCAAGTTGAGCGACGACTCGGCGCAAAAGCTGCGTGACTATGCGCTGGCACATCCCGGTGGCGTCGACTTGGCAGTGGTGGTAGCCGGCGGGCTGTCGGCGCTGGCCGTGCATCGCCATACCTTGCCATTTTTGGCGCGCATGGAAGAACAAACCCAGGCCGAAGGCTGGTCGTTGTCGCCGGTCATCCTGGTGGAACAGGGTCGGGTCGCCGTCGCCGATGAAATCGGTGAGTTGCTGGGAGCCAAAATGGTGGTGATCCTGATCGGCGAGCGTCCCGGCCTGAGTTCGCCTGACAGCCTCGGCCTGTATTTCACCTACAACCCCAAGGTCGGCCTGACGGATGCGTACCGCAATTGCATTTCCAACGTGCGCCTGGAGGGTTTGAGTTACGGCATGGCGGCACATCGCTTGCTGTATCTGATGCGCGAAGCCTGTCGCCGCCAGCTGTCTGGGGTAAACCTGAAAGATGAGGCCCAGGTGCAGACCATCGAGTCAGAAAACGACTCAGGGCAGCACGCCAATTTCCTACTCAATCACCCACAAGACTGAGCCGAATCCGCATTGCGTTTTGCCGCAGCTTTGAGGCAGAGTCGACGAACGGCTGCCCGTGCGATGACACGATTGTCGTCAAATCCAATGGAAACTGCCGTCATAACTACTTGAAGTTGAGGCCTCGCATGCGGATTATTCAAGCAACTCTCGAGCACCTGGACCTGCTGACGCCTCTGTTCGTCAAGTACCGCGAGTTTTACGGCTCGCTGCCCTACCCTGACTCCTCCCGCGCGTTTCTGGAAAAGCGCCTGCGACGCAAGGAATCGGTGATCTACCTGGCCTTTCCGGATGATGATGACGGCCGATTGCTGGGTTTTTGCCAGCTCTACCCGAGCTTTTCCTCGCTATCCCTCAAGCGGGTTTGGATCCTCAACGATATCTACGTGGCCGAAGACGCACGCCGCCAACTGGTGGCCGACAACCTGATGCGCACCGCAAAGAAAATGGCCAAGGAAACCCAAGCGGTACGCATGCGAGTTTCGACCGACAGCGCCAACCTGGTGGCGCAGAAAACCTACGAGTCCATTGGCTTTCGCGAAGACACCGAGTTCAAGAACTACATCTTGCCGATAAGTGACGAATTATAACTGCCGCCGTTGGCTCAACTGGGACGCACAGCGTCCCAGCGACCTGAATACGGGCTGTATCAGGCGCATTCAGCTTCGGCGTTGATGCATTTACCGGTCGCCTCCGAAATCCTTCGCTACAAAACCCACACGCTTTTCACCTTCGTGTCCGTATAATTCCGAGCTCTATGGGCCGTAAGAATTCGTCCACAGCCCTGTAGCTCTCCTCTCTATTTATTCCGCACAGGCTTGCCGAGTCGAGCCATCACACAGGTGCCCTCCATGGATTTCAACCCGCTCGACCTTATCCTGCATCTCGACGTCTATCTCGATTTGCTGGTAACCAACTACGGGCCATGGATCTACGCCATTCTGTTTCTGGTGATCTTTTGCGAAACCGGTCTGGTGGTAATGCCCTTCCTGCCCGGCGATTCCCTGCTGTTTATCGCGGGTGCCGTCGCGGCCGGTGGCGGCATGGACCCGGTGCTGTTGGGCGGCTTGCTGATGCTGGCGGCAATTCTGGGTGACAGCACCAACTATGTGATAGGTCGAACAGCCGGGGAAAAACTCTTCAGCAACCCGAACTCGAAAATTTTCCGTCGCGACTACCTGCAACAAACCCACGATTTCTATGACAAGCATGGCGGCAAGACGGTGACGCTGGCGCGCTTCCTGCCGATCATCCGCACCTTCGCGCCGTTCGTGGCCGGTGTCGCGAAGATGCCTTACCCGCGCTTCTTCGGCTTCAGTGTGTTCGGCACCATCCTCTGGGTCGGCGGCCTGGTCACGCTGGGCTACTTCTTCGGTAACGTACCCTTTATCAAAAAGAACCTGTCGCTGCTGGTGGTCGGAATTATCCTGCTGTCCCTGGTGCCGATGATCATCGGTGTAATTCGCAGCCGCCTCGGCAGCTCCAGCTCCAAAGCCCATCCGCGCTGAAGCACCATGGGACTACTGACCAGTTGGCGGCGCCAGCGCATTTTGGCCAAGCATCCGGTTGCCGATGAAACCTGGCAGCGGGTGCACCAGCACTTGAGCTTTCTCGACGGCCTGGACGATGACGAAGACCGCTGGCTGCGTGAGTCTGCGGTGCTGTTTCTGCAGGACAAGTACCTGACCTGCCTGCACGGCGTCGAGTTGCATCAGGAACAACGCCTGTTGCTCGCGGCGCAGGCCCAACTGCCACTGCTGCATCTGGGGGACTTGAACTGGTATCAGGGCTTCCACGAGATCGTCCTCTACCCTGACGACTTCCTCAGCCCGCAACGTCATCGCGACGCCAGCGGTGTCGAGCACGAGTGGGATGGTGAGCACAGCGGCGAAGCCTGGCAACAAGGGCCGGTTATTCTGGCGTGGCCAGGCGTCATGGCCAGTGGCGGCTGGGAGGGCTACAACCTGGTGATCCACGAACTGGCGCATAAACTCGACATGCTCAACGGCGACGCGAACGGCCTGCCGCCCCTGCACAGCGACATGCGGGTCAGTGAGTGGGCGCAGGTCATGCAGCACGCCTACGACGATCTCAACCGTCAGCTCGACCACAACCCCGACGCCGAGACGCCAATCGACCCGTACGCGGCGGAAAATCCGGCAGAGTTCTTCGCCGTCACCAGCGAATACTTCTTCAGCGCCCCGGACCTGCTGCACAGCGCCTATCCACAGGTCTACCAGCAACTGCAACTGTTCTACCGCCAGGACCCACTGGCCAGACTCGAGCGCCTGCAGGCCGAGCATCCGGCCTATCGCAGCCACGACTAAGGTCTACACGACTTCTGATACGTAGCACCGGCGCGGGAATATGCCTATAATCGCCGCCACTTTTTGGTCAATCCGGCCAAGTCATTTGGCCACTAACGGGGGGCAACGCCCAATGAGCTACAGCAAGATTCCGGCTGGCAAAGACCTGCCGAACGACATCTACGTCGCGATCGAGATTCCGGCCAACCACGCGCCGATCAAATACGAAATCGACAAAGACAGCGATTGCCTGTTCGTTGACCGTTTCATGGCCACCCCTATGTTCTACCCGGCCAACTACGGTTTCATCCCGAACACCCTGGCAGACGACGGTGATCCCCTCGACGTGCTGGTCGTGACTCCGTACCCGGTAGCTCCAGGCTCGGTCATCCGCGCACGTCCGGTCGGTATCCTGAACATGACCGACGACGGCGGCGGCGATGCCAAAGTTATCGCAGTACCACACGACAAACTGTCGCAGTTGTATGTCGATGTGAAGGAATACACCGATCTGCCAGCCCTGCTGCTGGAACAGATCAAACACTTCTTCGAGAACTACAAAGATCTCGAAAAAGGCAAGTGGGTGAAGATCGATGGTTGGGGCGACGCAGAAGCTGCCCGCGCCGAAATCATGAAATCGGTTGCTGCCTACAAAGGCTGAGACGGCACTGACCCAAGGTCACTGACGGCTTGAATAAACCCCGGACTTCCGGGGTTTTTTATTCCCATTAAACAGCTCGCAGACATTAACTAACAAAACTATACAAAGTGTTTATTCGAGTTTAGTTAACGCGCACCATATCGCACTGAGGAGCAGAATATTCCTGCATAAATTACTCAAGTTGTTTATTCAAACTTGTAAGTTCACTCCGTAAAATCCGCACTCATGAAAAAACACAAATGCGGCCCACGCTTCAAAGCACTCCTCAAGGAGGTGAAAATCACCCCGTCGGAGTTCGCATCTTTCTGCAACGTCGAGCCCCAGCACGTCAATAACTGGTACATCCGCGGCGTACCCTACCCACGCCTGGAAGAAATTGCCCGCCTCCTGAGCGTCAACAGCCAGTGGCTACTCAACGGCGAGGGACCCAAGTATCCCAGCGCAGGGCAACCCAGCGAACCCAACGCCGCGCCATGCCAACTTTCACCTGTCCATGGCCCTTACGGCGGCTCGCTCGACCTGGAAATTCCGCTGTACAAAGAACTTCCCAAGGAACCCGGTGCCAGTGCCACCCACGTCGTCAAAATTCCCGGCGAAGTGGTGCGCCTGCCACGGCACTATCTGGAAAGCCTGGAAGTCGAGCCCGCGAAGGCCATCTGCGTGACCATGGTTGGCGACAGCATGTCGGAAAAAATCGAAGACGGCTCGACCCTGGCCATCGACCGCGGCCTGACCCAGGTCATCGACGGGCATATCTACGCCATCAAGCACGACGGCATGTTGCGCATCAAATACCTGCACCGCCTCCCGGGCGGCGCCTTGCGCCTGCGCAGCCACAACAGCCACGCCTATCCGGACGAGCTCTTCAGCGCCGCTCAGATCGAATCCCAGAAAATCGAAGTACTGGGCTGGGTGTTCTGGTGGTCAACCCTCAATAAACAAAGGCCACCGGTCCCCTTCGGTTGATCCGGCAATGCCTCGCAATACACATCGCGCTGGGAATTTCCCAAAAAAATCAGTATGCTGCGCCGCACATTTGCATCGACCCGCCTAGCGCCGGTCCGATCGCACCGACAAGGCAGAAGACTTTCTCGCCACGTCCCGCAGCCGGACGCAAGATCCGGATGTACGTTTTGAAGGCTGGTACGGTTTACCAAAAATAAACCAAGCCAGTCCCCGAGAAGCCGGCCACAAGCCGGCTTTTTAATATCTGCTGCGCAGCAGCCTTCCCACATCACCGCCCTCCCGTACAAGCACCGACGTTTGCCCCACACCCCCCTATCTGCTAGTGTCGCGCCGGTTTAACGTCACCGGGATAGCCGCCATGGCCCGCAAAAAAGCTGCACTGGATTTCGAACAATCCCTCGCCGACCTGCAAACGCTGGTTGAACGCCTGGAGAACGGCGAACTGTCGTTGGAAGACTCGCTGACGGCCTTCGAGCAAGGCATTGGCCTGACCCGTGACTGCCAAGCGGCATTGGCCCAGGCAGAGCAGAAGGTCCAAGTGCTGCTGGAGCGTGATGGCGAATTGTCCGAGGCGCCGTTCGACGCGGAACAGCCGGAATGATCGCGATGTATTCGGCCGACAGCCAGGCGCGAGTCAACGCAGCGCTGGAAAAACTGTTCATCGCCCCGAGCCCTGAACTCGCCCGTCTTTACGAAGCCATGCGCTACAGCGTGATGAATGGCGGCAAGCGCGTACGCCCGTTGCTCGCCTACGCGGCGTGCGAAGCGCTGGGTGGCCAGGCCGAGCAGGCCAATGGCGCGGCTTGCGCGGTGGAGTTGATCCACGCTTATTCGCTGGTCCACGATGACCTGCCCGCAATGGACGATGACGATCTGCGTCGCGGCCAGCCGACTACCCACAAGAAATTTGACGAAGCCTGCGCCATTCTCGCTGGTGATGGCCTGCAGAGCCTGGCTTTCAGCGCCCTGCTCGATCCGCAGTTGAACTGCGCTGACGCCGAGGTGCGCCTGCAGATGGTCAGCGCCCTCGCGCTGGCGGCGGGCCCTGCCGGAATGGTCGGTGGCCAGGCCATCGATCTCGGTTCGGTCGGCCTCAAGCTGGATCAGCAAGCCCTCGAATACATGCACCGGCACAAGACCGGCGCGCTGATCGAAGCCAGCGTCAAGCTCGGCGCCCTGGCCAGCGGTTGCGCGGAAAATGCCGAATTGCAGTCGCTGCAGACCTACGCCCAGGCAATCGGTCTGGCGTTCCAGGTGCAAGACGACATTCTCGACGTCGAAAGTGACACTCAGACCCTGGGCAAGCGCCAGGGTGCCGACATTGCCCGGGACAAGCCGACCTACCCGGCCCTGCTCGGTCTTGACGCCGCCAAGACCTACGCCCTGGAACTGCGTGACCAGGCGCTGCACGCACTGCGACCGTTTGCCGCGTCGGCCGAGCCGCTGCGTGAACTGGCGCGTTATATCGTCGAACGGCGTAGCTGATCTGGCGCCCGCTGCCCGGCAACTTCCGCGCTCTGCGTGGGCAGCGTGCGCTGCATCAGGTAAACTGCCGCATCTTTTATACCTATAACGATTCGCCTGATGCCCACGACGTTTCATGAGATTCCCCGCAAACGCCCGACCACGCCCCTGCTCGACCGCGCCAACACGCCGGACGGCCTGCGCCGGTTAGGCGAAGCCGAGCTGGAAACCCTGGCTGATGAGTTGCGCCTGGAATTGCTCTACACGGTCGGCCAGACCGGTGGGCATTTCGGTGCCGGCCTGGGCGTCATCGAGCTGACTATCGCGCTGCATTACGTCTTCGACACGCCGGACGACCGGCTGGTGTGGGACGTCGGTCATCAGGCCTATCCACACAAGATCCTCACCGGTCGACGCGAGCGCATGGGCACCCTGCGCCAGAAAGACGGCATTGCCGCCTTCCCGCGTCGCTCCGAGAGCGAGTACGACACCTTTGGCGTCGGCCACTCCAGCACCTCGATCAGTGCCGCGCTGGGCATGGCCATTGCCGCCCGCCTGCAGAACAGTGATCGCAAGGCGATTGCGGTGATCGGTGATGGCGCGCTGACGGCGGGCATGGCCTTCGAGGCGCTGAACCATGCGCCGGAAGTCGATGCCAATATGCTGGTGATCCTCAACGATAACGACATGTCGATCTCGCGCAATGTCGGCGGTCTGTCGAACTATCTGGCCAAAATCCTCTCCAGCCGCACTTACGCCAGCATGCGCGAGGGCAGCAAGAAGGTGCTGTCGCGCCTGCCTGGCGCCTGGGAAATTGCCCGCCGCACTGAAGAGTACGCCAAGGGCATGCTGGTTCCCGGCACCCTGTTCGAGGAGCTGGGCTGGAACTATATCGGCCCGATCGACGGCCACGACCTGCCGACCCTGATCGCCACCCTGCGCAACATGCGAGACCTCAAGGGCCCGCAGTTCCTGCATGTGGTCACCAAGAAAGGCAAAGGTTTCGCCCCGGCGGAAGTAGATCCGATCGGCTATCACGCCATCACCAAGCTCGAACCGCTGGACGCCCCTGCCACCGCGCCGAAAAAGGTCGGCGGGCCGAAGTATTCCGGCGTGTTTGGTCAGTGGCTGTGCGACATGGCGGCCGCCGACCCTCGCCTGGTGGGCATCACCCCGGCGATGAAGGAAGGCTCCGATCTGGTGGCCTTCAGCGAGCGCTATCCACAGCGCTACTTCGATGTGGCGATTGCCGAGCAGCACGCGGTGACCCTCGCCGCTGGCATGGCCTGCGAAGGCGCCAAGCCGGTCGTAGCGATTTACTCGACGTTCCTGCAACGCGGCTACGACCAACTGGTTCATGACGTCGCAGTGCAAAATCTCGATGTGCTGTTCGCCATCGACCGTGCCGGTCTGGTGGGCGAAGACGGCCCGACCCATGCTGGCAGTTTCGACCTGTCATTCCTGCGCTGCATCCCGGGCATGCTGGTGATGACCCCGAGCGACGAGAACGAACTGCGCAAGATGCTCACCACTGGCCACCTGTACAACGGTCCGGCGGCGGTGCGCTATCCGCGCGGCAATGGTCCGAACGCGACCATCGAACAAGACCTGGAACCGATCGAAATCGGCAAGGGCGTGGTGCGTCGCCAGGGCAGCAAGGTCGCCCTGCTGGTGTTTGGCGTGCAACTGGCTGAAGCCTTGAAAGTGGCCGAAACGCTGGATGCCACCGTAGTCGACATGCGCTTCGTCAAACCTCTGGATGAACAGTTGGTACGCGAGATTGCTGGCAGCCATGAGTTGCTGGTGAGCATCGAGGAAAACGCAATCATGGGCGGCGCCGGCGGTGCGGTCAGCGAATTCCTGGCGCGGGAAAACATCCTCAAGTCGGTGCTCCACCTCGGCCTGCCGGACAGCTACGTCGAGCACGCCAAGCCCGCGCAAATGCTCGCCGAATGCGGGCTGGACGAAGCCGGGATCGAAGCGACAGTGCGCCAGCGCCTGCAACTGCTGAACCTTTAAATCTCTGGATACATGCCCCCCTGTGGGAGCGAGCCTGCTCGCGATGGCGGACTGTCAGTCGACTCTATAGTCGACTGATACACCGTCATCGCGAGCAGGCTCGCTCCCACAGTTGATTTGTGTGTGCCACGAAATATCACCGGACCATCAATGAAGCTCTACCCCCTCGCCCTGACGCTGACGCTGCTGCCGTCCGCGCCGCTACTGGCCGACACCCTCGACCGCGAACAAGCCCTGAAACTGCCGGACGTGCTGATCAGCGCCAATCGCCAGGTCGAAGCGCGCAACGACAGCAGCGCAGCCAACACCGTGTTCACCCGCGACGACATCGACCGCCTGCAGCCCACCAGCGTGGTTGATCTGCTGAGCCGCGTGCCGGGCGTACAAGTGGCGCAAGCCGGTGGCCGTGGCAGTTTGCCGGGGGTGTACATTCGCGGCACCAAGGCCGCGCAAAGCCTGGTACTGGTGGACGGCCAGCGCATCGGCAACTCGACCTCGGGGGACAGCAACCTGCAGCACCTGAATATCCAGCAGATCGAGCGCGTGGAAGTGTTGCGTGGCTCGCGCTCGGTGATCTACGGCAGCGATGCAATTGGCGGAGTGATCCAGATCTTCACCCGACGCAGCGCCGAAGCAGGCCTGCAGCCACGCCTGCAAATGGCTCTTGGCAGCAATCAGACCTGGGAGCGCAGCCTGGGATTGTCTGGTGGCGACCAGAACACCCGCTTCAACCTCGGAGCCAGCCTCGACGAAACCGCCGGGATCAATCGCACACACGAGTCGTACCCCAGCGATGGCGATCACGACGCCTACCGCAACCAGGCCCTGAGCCTGAGTCTGAGTCACAGCTTCAATGACGACATCGAAGCCGGCCTGAATATTCTGGATAACCGCGGCAAGAGTGAGTTCGACAACCCGTTCGGACGCTATGACGAAAACACTGATAGCAGCTTCCAGCAAAAACCCTATAGCGATTTCACCGTCAGCAGTGTCAGCAGCTACGTCGACGCACGCCTGAACGATACCTGGCAATCCCGGGTGGAAATCGGCCACAGCGAAAACCGCGAGGAAACTTTCGACAAGCTCAGTGACGAAGACTCGGTGTTCAACACCTACCGCGACTCGCTGAACTGGCAAAACGACTTGCAACTCAATGCGCAACACAGCTTGATTCTCGGCGGTGACTGGTACGAGGACCGGATCAACAGCAGCACCTCGTTCGACGAAGACAGCCGCTGGAACCGCGCCGCCTTCGTTCAGCATCGCTTCCGCGCCGAGCACTTTTCCACCGAATTGGGCCTGCGCCACGACGACAACCAGCAGTTCGGCAGCCAGAATAGCTGGAGCGGCACCCTGACCCTGCCGGTGAATGCCGACAACGACCTGTTGCTGACCTACAGCGAAGGGTTCCGTGCACCGACTTTCAGCGACTTGTACTACCCGGGCTACAGCAATCCCGACCTGAAACCTGAGACTTCAAAGAGCTACGAACTGCAATGGCGCAGCCAGTTGAGCGAAACCAGCCGACTGGAAGCCTCGGTGTACCGCACCGACCTCAAAGACGCGATTATCTCCCGCAACTATTCCCCTCCAGAAAATATCGCCTCCGCCCGAATCTACGGCTTCGAAGCAGCGCTCAAGCAGGAGCTGTTCGGCTGGCAGAGCAACCTTGGGGTTTCGATCATCGACCCACAGGACCGCGACACCGGCCACACCCTGGCGCGCCGCGCTCGGCGCACCCTCAATCTGGATCTGGACCGACAGTACGACCGCCTAGGCCTCGGCGCGACCTGGCAAGCGGTCAGCAGCAGCTATGACGATGAGAACAATCAGCAGCCATTGGGTGGATATGGCCTGCTTGGCCTGCGCAGCAGTTGGGCGGTGAACCGTGAAGTGAGCCTGCAGATGAAGGTCGATAACCTGCTGGATAAGTCCTACAGCCGGGCGTTGTACAGCTACCAGGGCAATCAGTATGGCTATCGCGAGGAAGGACGGGCGTTGATGTTTGGGGTGACGTGGACGCCGGAGCTCTGATCCGGAATTGATGTTGTCTGGGCCGACCTCATCGCCCGGGGGCGAGCAACCGGCATAGCTTGGCGGTTGCCTCGATCATCTGCCCGCTCGGGCGCTCCAGGCCTTTATCCGTCACCAACAGCAATTGCCCACGCTCTACCGCCTTCACCTGCGGCCAGGCTTTCCAGGCATCAAGCTGCGCTTGGGCGGCGGCAAGAATCACCTCCGGATTTCTTGCCAGCACCGCTTCGACGCTGACCTGGGGTGCCGGCAGCTGTAGGTCGGCGAAGATATTACGCGCACCACACACCTGCAGCGCGTCGCTGATGATCTGCTTACCGCCCACGGTGTACAGCGGCTGGTCCCAGACCTGATAGAACACTCGCAGTGGCTCGCTGCGCCGGTAACGCTGGCGCAAGTCAGAAAGGCGCTGACGCAAGTTTGCCGCTAAAACCTGGCCACGCTCAGGCCGACCCAACTGCTCGGCAATGGCTTCAATCTGGATGATGAGCTGTTCGAGGCTGTGGGGTTCGGCGACGAACGTGGGGATCCCCAGTCGACTCAGTTGCTCGCGTTGCGCCGGACCGACACTGCCCGGCCAGAGTAGCAACAGATCGGGTTTGAGGCTGAGCAGGCGCTCCATGTCCAGTTGCCCGTAGCGACCGACCGATGGCACGTCCTTCAACGCCGCAGGCCGTTCACCTGCGTCGAGCACGCCGACCAGCAGATCCGCACCGTTCAGTTCAACGACGATTTCCGAGAGTGACGGCGCCAGGCTGACCACCCGCTCCACTGCTGCCGCCGAGCCACTGATGGCCAGCACAACAACCGCCAGCCAGCGGCCCATCAACCGAGTTGACGCGGGATACGGTACAGGTAGAACAACACCGCTGTGGACAACCCGAGCAGGGTCAGCGGCACGCCCTCGAGGCCAACGAACACCGCCAGGGCAGCGATCCAGGCCGGCAGCGAGGCCGCCAGCAGGGCCTTGCGCCGCGTCGCCGCGAGGGCGATCCAGGCAGTTGGCTCTTCAGGGGTGTCGAGGGCTTTATGGGTGCTGATCAGGCCATGCTTGTAGCCGCCGAAGAATTTCAGGCTGACAAACATTGAAGCCATGCCGGCGATAAAAAACGGCATCGCCAGCACCGGTGCAACCGCCTCGCCATCACCGAACAGCGCATTGATCACCAGCAGCGGCAACAAGGCCAGCGCCAGATATTGCCACCAGTTGACGGACAGCCGCCGCCGAACCTGACCCCGGGTCACGCCCGGTCAGCCTCGCCCTGATGTTCATTGCCCATCATATGGTCGAGCTTGCTGGCTTTGGTCGCCAGGTACAGTTTGTTGTGCGGGTTATGGCCGGTGTGCAGCGGCACGCGCTCGGCGACCACGATGCCCATGTCGGTCAGGGCTTTGACCTTGCGCGGGTTGTTGGTCATCAAGCGCAGGGATTTCACCCCCAGGTGCTCGAGCATCGGCAGGCACATCGCGTAGTCACGCTGGTCAGCGGCGAAGCCCAGGCGCTCGTTGGCTTCAACGGTATCGGCACCACCATCCTGCAGCTCATAGGCGCGGATCTTGTTCAGCAGGCCAATGCCACGGCCTTCCTGACGCAGGTACAGCAACACGCCGCGACCTTCGCGGGCAATGGCCTGCAAGGCGGCTTCCAGTTGCGAACCGCAGTCGCAGCGCTGGCTGAACAAGGCATCGCCGGTCAGGCATTCGGAATGCAACCGGCCAAGAACCGGCGCACCATCGGCCACATCACCCAAGCTCAATACAACGTGCTCGCGGCCAGTGGACTCATCGAGAAAGCCATGCATGGTGAATTGCGCAAATGGCGTTGGCAGCTTGGAAGCGGCAACAAAAACGACAGGCACCGGTGTGCTCCTGATCTAGATTCTGGTAATTCGCAGAGGCGGCATTGTAACAGCAGGTCGCAATAGACGCTTAGGCTGAATTATTTGTCATAACTATCAAATAGTTTGATTACTCGACGGCGGGCTTGGCACTTCCTTCGAACGGATAAGGCTCCTGCCAGCGTTCGAAAATCGGCTTCAGCTTGCCGCTGCTGACCAGCAATGCCATGCGCAGGTCGTACAATGCCATCAGCGAGCGGGCCTGCGGCGTGTCGGCGAAGCCCAGGTACAACGGCAGTTCCGCAACGTGAGTAGAACGATACGGCTTCACGTCCTTGGCTTCCCGAACCACCGCGTCGACCTCAGTCTGTGCATCGATATAGAAGTCCGCGCGCCCCTGCTTGAGCATTCCCAGAATCCCCTGGCGCCGCTCGATCTGGGTGAAGTTTTTTATGTCCGGCAGGTACTTGTCGTATCGATAGCCGCGCACCCAGGCCAATCGGTACTTGCCCAGCGTTGCCAGAGTGGGTGTCGGCGTGCCGGCCAGACCGAGAGCATAAATATGATCGGAATCGAAGTTCCACTTGGGATACAGCACGCCTTCGACTTCGTCCCGGTAGGAGCCCACCATGGCGTCCACTTCCTTGAGCTGCACCAGGCCAATGGAACGGGTATAGGGCACCGTGCTGATCTTCAGTTTGACTCCGGCCGGTTCGAACACTTCTCGCAGAATGTCCCAGGCCATGCCGTGCCCGTCAGCGGCGGTATAATCTTCCCAGTCCTCGCTCGCCAGTTGGATAACGGCGGGCACTTCCGCCGCCCGGACGACAGAGCAGAACAGCGCAAACAGAACAATCCAGCACCCGCGCCTCACCATTCCCTAGCCCCTCGAATCATCCCTTAGGTGAAATACCAGACCAGCCCCTGCATGCCCAACCAGGCGAACACCCCAGCCAGTACGTCGTCGAGCATGATCCCGACGCCGCCGTGTACATGCCGATCGATCCAGCGGATCGGCCAAGGTTTGAGGATGTCAAAAAAGCGGAACATCAGGAACCCCGCCAGCAACCAGTACCAACCTTCCGGCACCAGCCACAGGGTGATCCACATCCCGACCATTTCGTCCCAGACGATGCCTTCGTGGTCGTGCACACGCAAATCGTCAGCCACCTTGCCGCACAGCCAGAAGCCGAACAGCATGGTGATGCCGAGCATCAGCCAGTAACCCCAGTCGGGTAACATCTGCCACAAAGGGATGAAGGGTAACGCAACCAGCGAACCCCAGGTGCCAGGCGCTTTGGGCAAAGTACCCGAGCCGAAGCCGAACGCCAGGAAATGCCAGGGATTACGCCACACCGACGGCGGCACAAACTCGGCCGGGACCTGTTTGGGATGATCTGTCACGGTGTCTCCTGAAAGTGTTGGTAGCCGCGGATCTGCGGGGTGATGTCCTGCCCGCTCGCGTCAACCAGGGTCACGCCCTGCCCGGCCATGACCCGACCGACCACATGGACCGGCCAGCCCTCGGTCAGCAGTGCCGACAGATGCTCCTCTGGCAAGGTAAATGCCAGCACGTAGTCGTCGCCACCACTGACGGCGGCAACGCGGGCCGCATTCTCGCCGAGAAAACCCACCAGCGCCTCGGACAACGGCAGTTTGTGATTTTCGATCAGCAAGCCGACAGCCGAAGCCTTGGCGATATGCCCGCAATCGGCCAGCAAGCCGTCGGATATATCCAACGCCGAACTGGCTTTGCCCCGCAGCGCCTGGCCCAAGGCCAATTGCGGCTGGGGCGACCAGTAATGCGCCAGTAAAGGCTCGGCAACGGCAGCAAGCGCCGTTCGCTGCCCCAATACCAGCGGCAAGGCACCGGCGGCGTTGCCCAGATCGCCGCCGACGCACAACAGATCGCCAACCTGCGCACCGCTGCGGGTCAGGGCCTGGCCGGCCGGCACCCGGCCGAACACGGTCATGGTCAGGCTCAGCGGGCCACGGGTGGTATCGCCGCCCACCAGACGCACACCACAGCCTTGGGCCATGCTGTTCAAGCCACGGGCATAGGCCTGCAGCCAATCGGCGGTCACCGTCGGCAAGGTCAGGGCAAGGGTAAAGGCAACAGGGGTGGCGCCCATGGCAGCCAGGTCGCTGACCGCCACGGCCAGCGAGCGCTGGCCGAGCAGGAACGGGTCGCATGGATCGGCGAAATGCACACCGGCCACCAGGGTGTCGGTAGAGATCGCCAGTTGCTCCCCGGCAGGCAGCGCGAGCAAGGCGCAGTCGTCGCCAATCCCCAGTGCAACGCCATCGCCCGCCTGCGCACAAGGCGCAGCGGCGAAGTAGTTGCGGATCAGCTCAAACTCGCCCATAGGCACATGTTCAAGCGCCAATCAGCGCTTGAACGCCTTCACTTCAGCTTCACGCAGGCGCGGCGCCAGCTTGTCGAGTACACCGTTGACGAACTTGTGGCCGTCGGTGGAGCCGAATACTTTTGCCAGCTCGATACCTTCGTTGATCACCACGCGATACGGCACGTCAACGCGCTTGAGCAGTTCCCAGGTGGACAGGCGCAATACCGCCAGTTCAACCGGGTCCAGTTCTTCGATGGTCAAGTCCAGGCAAGGCTTGAGCGCGGTGTCGATTTCGGTCTTGCTCGCCGGAACCCCGTGGAGGATTTCGCGGAAGTAAGCGCCGTCAACATCACTGAAATCGTTATCGACCCGGAATTGCGCTTCGATCTCGTTCAGCGAAGCCTTGGCCATGTGCCATTGATACAGGGCCTGGGTCGCGAGCTGACGAGCTTCGCGACGCTTGGCGCTTTTCGATGGCTTGCCGGCATCCGCAGGTTTCGGATCGCGCGGGTTGAAACGATCGCTTTCGTCGCTAATCACTTGGCCTCCAACTGCGCCAGCAGGCTGACCATTTCCAGAGCGGACAGGGCAGCTTCGGCACCTTTGTTACCGGCCTTGGTGCCGGAGCGCTCGATGGCTTGCTCGATGGAATCAACGGTCAGGACGCCAAAGGCAACCGGTACGCCGAACTCCATGGACACCTGGGCCAAGCCCTTGGTGCATTCGCCAGCCACGTATTCGAAGTGCGGAGTACCGCCACGAATGACCGCGCCCAGGGCGATGATTGCCGCGAACTCGCCTTTCTGGGCGACTTTCTGCGCAACCAGCGGGATTTCGAAGGCGCCAGGCGCGCGGATGATGGTGATGTCGCTTTCGCTCACGCCATGGCGAACCAGGGCATCAACAGCACCGCTGACCAGGCTTTCAACCACGAAGCTGTTGAAACGGCCCACTACCAGAGCGTAGCGGCCTTTAGGGGCGATGAAGGTACCTTCGATGGTCTTCAGGGTCATTCGATAGATCTCTTAAAGAGCCGGGACGCGTCTTCTACGCGCCCCTCAGTGATATTTGAACCGCGAACAAGGGGGTAAAAACTACCGGCCTTTATTCGGAGGGCACGTATTCTACAACTTCCAGATCGAAACCGGATATCGCATTAAATTTCATCGGTGCCGACATCAGGCGCATTTTGCGCACACCGAGGTCGCGCAGGATCTGCGAACCGGCGCCGACGATGCTGTAGGTGGTCGGTTTTTTCGGCGCTGCCTGCTCACCGGTTTCACGGATATGTGCCAGCAGCACGTCGCCATCGAGCGGGTGTCCGAGCAACAGCACCACACCGCTGCCGGCCTCGGCAACCGCAGCCATCGCGGCGCGCAGGCTCCAGCGACCCGGTTGCTTGACCATCAGCAGGTCGCGCAGCGGGTCCATGTTGTGCACTCGGACCAGGGTCGGTTCTTCGGCGCAGACAGTGCCCAGGGTCAGTGCCATATGCACATCGCCTTCCACCGAATCACGATAGGTCACCAGGTTGAATTGGCCCAGTTCGCTGTCCAGCGGCTGCTCGGCGATCCGCTGAACGGTACGTTCGTGGATCATCCGGTAGTGAATCAGGTCGGCAATGGTGCCGATCTTGATGTTGTGTTCGGCAGCGAAGGCTTCGAGCTCAGCACGGCGGGACATGGTGCCGTCGTCGTTCATCACTTCGCAGATCACCCCGCTCGGCTCGAAACCGGCCATACGCGCCAGGTCGCAAGCGGCTTCGGTGTGTCCGGCACGTGCCAGGGTACCGCCGGCCTGGGCCATCAGCGGGAAGATGTGGCCCGGGCTGACGATGTCGTCGGCCTTGGCATCACGGGCGGCGGCAGCCTGTACGGTGCGCGCACGGTCGGCGGCGGAAATGCCGGTGGTGACGCCGGTCGCCGCTTCAATCGACACGGTGAACTTGGTGCCGAAGCCCGAGCCATTGCGTGGCGCCATCAATGGCAACTTGAGCAACTCGCAGCGCTCGCGGCTCATCGGCATGCAGATCAGGCCACGGGCGTGCTTGGCCATAAAGTTGATGTGCTCGGGCTGGCAGCACTCGGCGGCCATGATCAGATCGCCTTCGTTCTCGCGGTCTTCGTCATCCATGAGGATGACCATCTTGCCTTGGCGGATGTCTTCAACCAGTTCTTCGATGCTATTGAGCGCCACAAGGCACCCCCTTTAATTCGAAATTTGAGCTCAGGATTTGAGGTAGCCGTTGGCGGCCAGAAAGCTTTCGGTGATGTTGCTGGCAGCCGGCTCTGCGGCCTTGTCGCCCAGCAGCAGGCGCTCCAGATAACGGGCCAGCAGGTCCACTTCGAGGTTCACCCGGCGACCTGGCTGGTACGAAGCCATGATGGTTTCGCTCAGGGTGTGCGGAATGATCGTCAGCAGAAACTCGGCGCCGTCCACGGCGTTCACGGTCAGGCTGGTGCCGTCGACGGTGATCGAACCCTTGTGGGCGATGTACTTGGCCAGCTCCTTCGGCGCACGGATGCGGAATTCCACGGCGCGGGCGTTTTCGGTGCGGGCAACCACTTCGCCGACACCGTCGACGTGACCGCTGACCAGGTGACCACCCAGGCGAGTGGTCGGGGTCAGGGCTTTTTCCAGGTTGACCGGGCTGCCGCTTTTAAGATCATTCATCGCGGTGCAATCCAGGGTCTCGCGGCTGACATCCGCCGCAAAACCGTTGCCTGGCAATTCAACTGCGGTCAGGCAGACGCCGTTCACCGCGATGCTGTCGCCCAGCTTGACGTCGCTCAGGTCGAGCTTGCCGGTTTCTACGTGTACCCGCACATCTCCGCCTTTTGGGGTCAATGCACGAATACTGCCGATGGATTCGATGATGCCGGTAAACATGGAGTCCTCCTCGAGAACAAAACCTTCTTGGCCGCAGCCGGGAATTATACGCTGGCTGATGGCACAGGAATGGCAGTGACCCGCCAGTCATCGCCAACCGCACGAATTTCAGTGATTTTCAGCGCCGGGGCATCCTTCATTTGCGCCAGGGGCCAGTCCAGCAGAGGTCGCGCGGACGATCCGAGGAACTTGCCGGCCATGAAGATCTGGTACTCGTCCACCAGGCCCTGCTGGGCAAAAGCGCCGGCCAGGCGTGGGCCGGCTTCCACCAGTACCTCGTTGACCCCGCGAGCGGCCAACTCGACCAGCAGTTGTCGCAGGTCTACCTGACCCTCAGTGCCAGGCACGATCAGACACTCCGGGCCGTTGGCGTATTGCTCTTCGACTGCGACGCAGGTCGCGACCAAGGCCGGCCCGGCCTTGAAGAAGGCGGCCTCCAGCGGCACCCGCAGGCGTCCGTCGATCAACACCCGCAGCGGCGGTCGGCTCAGCGCCAGGGCGGTCTGCTCGGCGTCCAGCCCCAGCTCGGCGGCGCGCACGGTCAGGCGTGCGTCATCCGCCAGCACCGTGTCGGCACCGGTCAGCACTACGCTGGCCTGGGCGCGCAGACGCTGCACCGCAGAACGGGCATCCGGGCCGGTGATCCATTGGCTTTCGCCGCTGGCCATCGCCGTACGGCCATCCAGGCTCATCGCCAGCTTGACCCGCACGAACGGCATGCCGTGCTCCATGCGCTTGAGGAACCCTTGATTGAGCAGACGCGCCTCGTTTTCCAGCACGCCACTGTCAGTGGCAATGCCAGCCTGTTGCAGACGCTGCAAACCGCGTCCGGCGACTTCCGGGTTGGGGTCCTGCATCGCCGCCACCACCCGCGCCAGCCCGGCATTGACCAGGGCATCGGCGCAGGGCGGCGTGCGCCCATGATGACTGCACGGTTCCAGCGTCACATAGGCCGTAGCCCCGCGCGCCAGCTCGCCGGCCGCGCGCAAGGCGTGGACTTCGGCATGCGGCTCGCCCGCGCGCTCATGCCAGCCTTCGCCGACAATTTGCCCGTCGCGCACGATCACGCAACCGACGCGCGGATTGGGATGGGTGCTGTAGTGGCCCTTGCGCGCCAGCTCTACGGCGCGTGCCATGTAATGGGCGTCGAGGATGGCCTGCTCTGGAGAAGTGGTCATGGCTTGATCGGCTCACGGGCCAGGCGATCGATTTCTTCACGGAACTCGTTGAGGTCCTGGAAGCGGCGATACACCGAGGCGAAACGAATGTAGGCAACTTCATCGAGCTTCTGCAGCTCGGCCATCACCAGCTCACCGACCACCAGCGACTTGACCTCGCGCTCACCGGTGGCGCGCAGCTTGTGCTTGATCTGCGCCAGCGAGGATTCCAGGCGTTCGACACTCACCGGACGTTTTTCCAGGGCGCGCTGCATCCCGGCACGGAGTTTTTCTTCGTCGAACGGCTGACGGCTGCCGTCGGTTTTGATCAGGCGCGGCAACACCAGTTCGGCCGTCTCGAACGTCGTGAAACGTTCGCCGCAGGCCAGGCATTCACGCCGGCGGCGCACCTGATCGCCCTCGGCGACCAGTCGCGAGTCGATGACCTTGGTGTCGTTGGCACCGCAGAAGGGACAGTGCATGGTGGCAGGCAACAAAAAAAGGGAGGGCCATGGTAGCGCATCCCGGTGGCAAGACAAGCCATAGGCTTTGCGGTATACAGACGGGCTATAGTGCCTGAACCATGGATTTGATCTCGCTGGAGCCGTAAATGCCGCTACGACCGCTCGTTTTACTCAGTTTCGCCGGCCTGTTGGTCGCCTGCAGCAGCGATGCGCCCAAGCCCGCCGAACCGACGCCCGGCCCGGCCCCGCAGATGGCCCAGAAAAAAGCCCAGGAGTCCGCCGCCCTTGGTCCGCTTCCCGCCTATCAACGTGAGTTGACCGGCTCCCTGCAGGGCGTACCGCAAGGCGCCGAAGTGGAACTGGCGTTGCTGGTGATCGACGAACGTTCGCGCCCGCAACAACTGTTGGCCAGCGCCAACCTGATCGGCAACAACCAGACTTTGCCGTTTCACCTGCGCTTCAACCCTGAAGCCTTTCCCGCCGGTGCCCGTGTTGAATTGCGCGGCCGCGCCAGCCAGTCCGGGCAATTGATTTTGCACCTGCCGGCGCAGCGAATTTTCCAGCCGACCACCCAGGCCCTGGGTCAACTGCAATTCGTCAAAGCACCATGAATGCACCGTTAGACCTGCAGCAGGCCCTCGACGACCTGCTCGGCGACGCACAACTGGTGCCTAGCCCATTGCCGGGCACCGAGCTGAAGTTGTGGCTGATCGATGGCGACAACATGGACCGCGCTTTCAGCCCGGAAGAAACCCGGCGCATCCTTCATGAGCCGCCGTACTGGAGTTTTTGCTGGGCCAGCGGCCTGGCGCTGGCCCGATACCTGGCCGAGCAGCCGCAGTGGGTCGTCGGTAAACGAGTGCTGGATTTCGGCGCTGGGTCCGGCGTCGCCGGGATTGCCGCGGTGAAGGCCGGCGCGCTCGAAGTGGTGGCCTGTGACCTGGATCCGCTGGCGATTGCCGCCTGCCGGGCCAACGCCGAATTGAATGGTGTCGAGCTGAACTACTCGGTGGATTTTTTCGCCGAGGCCGACCGCTTTGACCTGATCCTGGTGGCTGACGTGCTTTATGACCGCGCCAACCTGCCGTTGCTCGACCAGTTCCTCAGTCGCGGCCGCGAAGCGCTGGTGGCGGACTCCCGGGTGCGCGATTTCCGTCACCCGCTGTACCAGCGCCTGCAGATCCTCGAAGCCATGACCTTGCCAGACCTGGCCGAACCCCACGAGTTTCGTCATGTCAGCCTGTACCACGCCCGCCGGACATGAGGCTTTCGGCCATACCCCGGCACGCCGTATAGTTGTTCCATTCACGTTTTTTCGAGATGCCCCATGAGTCAGGACACGCCGTATATCTTCGATGCCACTACTGCTGATTTCGACCAGTCGGTGATCGAGAATTCATTTCACAAGCCGGTGCTGGTGGATTTCTGGGCCGAGTGGTGTGCGCCATGCAAGGCGCTGATGCCGATGCTGCAAGGCATCGCCGAGAGCTACCAGGGCGAACTGCTGCTGGCCAAGGTCAATTGCGATATCGAGCAGGACATTGTCGCCCGCTTCGGCATTCGCAGCCTGCCGACCGTGGTGCTGTTCAAGGACGGGCAACCGGTGGACGGCTTCGCCGGCGCCCAGCCCGAGTCCGCCGTGCGCGCGCTGCTTGAGCCCCATGTGCAGATGCCACCACCGCCAGCCGCCGATCCCTTCACACAAGCCCAGTTGCTGTTTGACGAGAGCCGTTTTGCCGAGGCCGAGGCTGCGCTCAAGGTACTGTTGGGCGAAGACAACACCCATGCTGGCGCGCTGATTCTGTACGCCCGTTGCCTGATCGAGCGCGGTGAGCTGAGCGAAGCCCAGGCCGTGCTGGATGCGGTCAAGAGTGATGAACACAAGGCGGCGCTGGCCGCTGCCAAGGCGCAGATCCAGTTCCTCGGCCAGGCCGCCAATCTGCCGGATGTCGCCGAACTGAAATCGCGTCTGGCGCAGAATCCGCAGGACGACGAAGCGGTCTATCAACTGGCGATCCAGCAGTTGGCCCGCCAGCAATACGACCCGGCGCTGGACTCGCTGCTCAAGCTGTTCATCCGCAACCGCAGCTACAGCGAAGGCCTGCCGCACAAGACCTTGCTGCAGGTGTTCGAACTGCTGGGTAACGATCACCCGCTGGTCACCACTTACCGCCGCAAGCTGTTCGCCGCGTTGTACTAAGACGCCTACTCGGGCGTGATCCAGCGATAGAGCGGCGTATCGGCGCCGCTCAGCACCTTGACGTCGGCACAGTGGCGCAAGCGCACCAGCAAGCGCTTTCCGGCCGACGGGCTGCCGGTCACGCCCTCCAGTTGCTCCAGCAAGTCCGGCCCGCTCAGTTCGCCGGCCTTGCGCAACAACTCCCGGGCAAGCTGCCATTGCCGATCATCCTGACTCGCCGGTTTGACGACCGTGGCTGCGGCAGGCGCTTCGCCATCGACGCGGCTGACCTGTAGCTGCGCGCCCAGTTTTGCCCAATCACCATCATCGAGTTCCAGGGTCAAATCCACCGGCCAGTCGCCGATGCTTCCACGTATGCGCAACATTGGGGTTCCCCTCAGGTTTGTACTGAACATGCTCCCATGCGTCTTGCGCAACGCCAAGCTTGAGTTCAAACTGCCGGACCAAGTGTTATAAGATTACATAACATAATTGTTAATTGACGACTCGGAGTGTTGCCATGCGCCGCCTGCTTCTCGCTTTGCCGTTTGCCCTGCTGCCACTGGCTATCGCCCAGGCCGCTGAAACCCACGATCACGAACACGGCAGCCTCGGTGCTCACGAGCATGGGGTCGGGCGCCTGAACGCCGCACTCGACGGCCAGACCCTGGAACTGGAACTGGAAAGCCCGGCGATGAATCTGGTGGGCTTCGAACATGCCGCCAGCACCCCGGCCGACAAGGCCAAGATCGCCGCGGTCCGCGCGCAACTGGAACAACCCCTGACGCTGTTCGGCTTGCCCAAGGCGGCCAATTGCGTACTCAGCGAGCAGGCGTTGGAGAGCCCGTTGTTCGGTGACAAACCCGAGGACCATGTGGCCCACGATCACGCAGACGAAGCCAAGGACGCCGACGCCCACGAGCATCACCACGACCACAGCGAGATCCACGCCCACTACCAGTTCACCTGCACCCAACCGGATGCGCTGAAGACCCTGGACCTGGCGCCGCTGTTCAAGACCTTCCCCGCCACGCAAAAAATTCAGCTACAACTGATTGGCCCGAACGGCCAGAAAGGCCTTGAGGTCACACCCCAGTCAGGCACTCTGAGCTTCTGAATCATCCTTCCCCAGCCGACCGGTTTCCCATGACCCAAGCACTTATCGAACTGACTGACCTGGGCTTCAACTGGCCCGGTCATCCGACGCTGCTGGATATCCCGGCGTTTCGCCTGGAGCCCGGCGAAACCTTGTTTCTAAAAGGCCCCAGTGGCAGTGGCAAGACCACTCTGCTGGGCCTGCTCGGCGGGGTGCAGAAAGCCAATCGTGGCAGCATCCGCTTGCTCGGCCAGGAGCTGAGTGACCTTTCAGCAGGCGCCCGCGATCGCTTTCGGGTCGATCACACCGGCTACATTTTCCAGCAGTTCAATCTGCTGCCGTTTCTTTCCGTCCGCGAGAACGTCGAACTGCCCTGTCATTTCTCGGCGCTGCGTACTCGCCGGGCGATCCAGCGTCACGGCAGTGTCGATGCCGCCGCCGCGACCCTGCTCGCGCACCTCGGGCTCAAGGATCCCGGCATCCTCGCCCGACGCGCCGACTCACTGTCGATTGGCCAACAACAACGGGTCGCCGCCGCCCGCGCCCTGATCGGGCAACCGGAACTGGTGATCGCCGACGAGCCGACCTCGGCTCTCGATTACGACGCCCGCGAAGCGTTTATTCGCCTGCTGTTCGCCGAATGCCGCGAGGCCGGTTCCAGCCTGTTGTTTGTCAGTCATGACCAGAGCCTGGCGCCGCTGTTCGATCGTCACCTGTCGCTGGCCGAACTCAATCGCGCCGCCACGCCCGCAGAGGTCTAAGATGTATTTGCTCCGTCTAGCCATGGCCAGCCTGGCTAATCGCCGTTTTACCGCCCTGCTCACCGCCCTCGCCATCGCTCTGTCAGTGTGCCTGTTGCTGGCTGTGGAACGGGTACGCACCGAAGCCCGCGCCAGTTTCGCCAGCACCATCAGTGGCACCGACCTGATCGTCGGCGCGCGCTCGGGTTCGGTGAATCTGCTGCTGTACTCGGTGTTTCGTATCGGCAATGCCACCAACAACATTCGCTGGGACAGCTTCGAGCACTTTGCCAACAATCCGAAAGTGAAATGGGCGATCCCGATTTCCCTCGGCGACTCCCATCGCGGCTACCGGGTGATGGGCACCACCGACGCTTATTTCCAGCACTACCAGTACGGTCGTCAGCAACACCTGCAACTGGAAAGCGGTCGAGCCTTCGCCAGCGATCCGTTCGAGGTGGTGCTGGGTGCCGAAGTGGCTGATGCCCTGCATTACAAGCTCGGCGACAAACTGGTACTAGCCCACGGCGTGGCGGTGATCAGCCTGGTCAAGCACGACGACAAACCCTTCACTGTGGTCGGCATCCTCAAACGCACCGGGACCCCGGTCGACCGCACGTTGCATATCAGCCTCGGCGGCATGGAGGCGATCCATATCGACTGGCACAACGGTGCTCCTGCCCGGGGTGACGGCCGGGTCAGTGCCGACCAGGCGCGCAACATGGACCTCACGCCGCAAGCCATTACTGCATTCATGCTCGGTCTCAACAGCAAGATCGCGACCTTTTCGCTGCAGCGCGAGATCAACGAATTCCGTGGCGAACCGATGCTGGCGATTCTCCCGGGGGTGGCCCTGCAGGAGCTCTGGAGCCTGATGGGCACCGCCGAAAAAGCCCTGTTTGTGGTCTCACTGTTCGTGGTGCTAACCGGTCTGATCGGCATGCTCACGGCGATCCTCACCAGTCTCAACGAACGGCGGCGGGAAATGGCGATCCTGCGTTCGGTCGGTGCCAGGCCCTGGCATATCGCCACGCTGCTGGTGCTGGAAGCCTTTGCCCTGGCGTTGTCCGGAGTGATCGCCGGTCTCGCCCTGCTCTACCTGGGTATTGCCCTGGCGCAAGGTTACGTGCAGTCCAACTACGGATTATTTCTGCCGCTGTCGTGGCCCAGCGAGTATGAATGGACGCTGCTCGGTGGCATCCTGCTGGCCGCGCTGCTGATGGGCAGCGTGCCCGCCTGGCGCGCCTACCGGCAGTCGCTGGCCGATGGTCTGTCGATCCGTTTATGAGGATGTTGAAAATGCCCCGCGCCCTCCTGGCGTTGTTGATGCTGGTCGCTCTGCCACTGTGGGCGGCCGAACCCCGGGACCTGACCTGGTCGGAAATGATCCCGCCGGATGCTCCCACCGAAGTGCCGAACATGAAGCCGCTGCACGACCTGTCGCAGATGAGTGACGCGCTGGCGGCCGAGTCGGCACCGGCGGCCAAGCAGGACTTGCCCAATGCGCCGGTGGTGCAGAGCCTCGACGGCCAGGCCATCCGCCTGCCCGGCTACATCGTGCCGCTGGAGGTCAACGAAGAGGGCCGCACCACCGAGTTTTTGCTGGTGCCGTATTTCGGCGCCTGCATCCACGTGCCGCCACCACCGTCGAACCAGATCGTCCATGTGCGCAGTGAACTCGGAGTCAAGCTCGAGGAGTTGTATCAGCCGTACTGGATCGAGGGCGCACTGCAGGTCAAGGCCTCCACCAGCGAACTGGCAGATGCTGGCTACCAGATGGATGCGCAAAAGATCTACGTGTATGAGTTGCCGCAATAGCGCAATAGACGATCTTGATCGCCATCAAGGTTTTCTTTGAGCTGTGTCAATTCGTCATCGGCGGGGCTTCATAAAATGGGACATAAATTTTGAATTGTTCCCTGGAGCCCCCATGCACAAGTCTTTGCTCAGCGCTTCCCTCATTGCACTCGCGCTTGCAGTCCCGTCCGTCCAGGCCCACGAAGCCGGCGACATTATCGTTCGGGCCGGCGCCATCACCGTCAATCCGGATGCTGACAGCTCCAGCGTAAAGGTCGATCGCGGCCCGCTGGCAGGTGCCGACCTGGGTGGCAAGGCGACCATGAGCAGTGACACTCAGTTGGGTCTGAACTTTGCGTACATGATCACCAACAATCTTGCGGTCGAGTTGCTCGCAGCGACCCCGTTCGAGCACGACGTGAAACTCAAGAACACCGCCCTGGCTCCGGCCAACGGCAAGCTCGGCACCCTCAAGCACCTGCCGCCGACCCTGAGCCTGGTGTACTACCCACTGGATCACAAATCGGTGTTCCAACCCTATGTCGGTGCAGGCATCAACTACACCTACATCTACGACGAACACGTCGGCAGCCAGGCCAGCGCCGCTGGTTTCGACAACTTCAGCGCGAAGAACTCCTGGGGGATGGCTTGGCAGGTCGGCGCCGACTACATGCTGACCGACAACATCATGATCAACGGCCAGATCCGCTACATCGACATCGACACCACCGCCTATGTCGACAACAACAGCGTCGCACCCGGCACTCGGGCCAAGGTTGACGTCGACGTAGATCCGTTTGTCTACATGATCGGCCTGGGCTACAAGTTCTAAGTCGCATCCGCAAAAAACAAAGGCGCCTCGAAAGGCGCCTTTTTTCATGCTCGGGAAATGCTCAACGCCCCAGTAACCGGGCGAGACCGGCGCGCAGCGGAGTTTGCTCGGGCAGTGTGAAGCGCTGCAGCAGGCGCTGATTGTTGGCCCGTGAATGACGGATATCGCCAGAACGTGCCGGACCGTAGGTAATCGGTGGCAACTCACCGACCACTTCCTTCAAGGCCTCAAGCATTTGTTTCAGGCTGGTGGCCTGGTTCCAGCCGACGTTGACCGCGCCCACTTCCAGCGTCGGCGCTTCGATGGCTTGCACCAGCAGGTCGACCAGATCTTCGACGTAGAGAAAATCCCGGGTCTGCTCGCCATCGCCGAATACGGTGATCGGCAGGCCCTTGACCGCGCGCTCGCTGAAAATGCTGATCACCCCGGAATACGGCGATGACGGATCCTGGCGTGGGCCGAAGATGTTGAAGAAGCGGAAAATCGCCGGCTCCAGACCATGCTGGCGGCGGTAGAAATCCAGGTAATACTCGCCCGCCAGTTTGTCCGAGGCGTAGGGTGTCAGCGGCGCCTTGGCGGTCTCTTCATCAATCGACTCGCCTTCGCCATTGTTGCCATAGATCGCCGCGCTCGAGGCGAACAGCACGCGCTTGACCCCAGCCTGGCGCATCGCTTCGCAGACATTCAGGGTACCGATGAAGTTGCTCTGGTGGGTGCGCACCGGGTCTTCCACCGACGCTTGCACCGAGGCCACGGCCGCCAGGTGCGCCACCGCGCTGCAGCCTTGCATCACCCGCGCCACCAGCGCGGCATCGGCGACGTCGCCTTCGATCAGTTCGATCAGCGGGTTATCCAGAGGCAGGTTGCCCGGCTTGCCGGTCGACAGGTCGTCGAGGATGCGAACCGAATGCCCTTTGGCCAGCAGGCCATCAGCGAGGTGCGAGCCGATGAAACCAGCACCGCCGGTGATTAATACAGGGCCTTTAGCCATGACGATAAAACCTATCCAGTAAGCCCGGGAGCGCGGCACGCCAGGCGCGCGGCTTGATCCCGAAAGTGTGCAGAATTTTCTTGCAGGCCAGCACCGCATGTTGCGGCTCTTCGGCGGCATCCGGACGCGCGGCATGGGCCTGGGCGGTCGGCGCCTCAATGGCCAGCGGGTGCAGGTTGCGGGCCTCGGTGAGAATCGCCTGGCCCAGCGCCAGCGCCGTGGTCGCCTCATGCCCGGCGTAGTGGTAAGTGCCCCACAGCGGCGCGGCGCAATCGAGTTGTTTGAGCACCGAAATGATCACTCGCGCAGCGTCATCCACCGGGGTCGGGTTGCCTCGACGGTCATCGGCCAGCAGCAGCTCTCCGGGCTCTTCGGCACGCGCCAGGAAGCGTCCCAGGGAGCCCTCGGCACTGTCGTCGAGCAACCAACCAAAACGCAGCATCACGTGTTGTGGACAGGTCGCACGCACGCTTTGCTCGATGCGCCACAACGCTTGGCCGCGCAGGCCCAGAGGCACCGGTTCATCTTTTTCGCTGTACGCGGTTGCCCGCGAGCCATCGAACACGCGATAGCTGGAAGGCTGGATCAGCACAATGTTGTGGTGCTGGCATAGTTCGGCCAGGCGTTCCACCGCGCGTTCTTGCCCGGCCAGGCGTGCCTCGGGCACTTGCTCGGCCTGGAACCAGTCGAAGTAGTAGGCGAGATTGATCAACGCGTCCGGACGCGTGTCGTCGAGCAGTTGCGTGAGGCTCGCGGCGTCCCAGCCGTCTTGCGGGGGACGGGGGGCGAGGAAACCGATGTCTTCCTCCGCACCGAGGCGAATCAGCGCCTGCCCAAGGGCATTTCCGCCACCCAGTAACATAAGGCGCATTCGCATAGAGTCAGCAGGCCCAGTCTGTTGGAAACGATGAGTGTAGCGACAGCGCCCACAGGCTATGCCGCTGAGAGATGCCAGAATCGTGACATTTTGCGGGTTTAATACGCAACCGTCACCCGCAAAGTATAGAACGCGCGGGTAACGGCCCAAGTCACGGCAGTTATAAGGCCCTGCCACTTGCAACTTGGCGCGGGCGGTCGCATAACTTGACCCATGAATCTCCCCGCAGCCACGCCGCCCGTGCTCGACGGTTTTCATCCTGCCGTCAGCGCTTGGTTCACCCGCACGTTCCCTTCGGTCACCGCCGCCCAGGCGCGCGCCTGGCCGTTGATTCGCCAGCGCCGCTCGACGCTGATCGCCGCGCCCACCGGCTCCGGAAAAACCCTCACCGCGTTTCTCGCGGTGATCGACGATCTGGTCCGCCAAGGCCTGGCGCTGGGCGGCGAGCTGCCCGACGCCACGCTGGTGGTCTACGTCTCGCCCCTCAAGGCGCTGTCCAACGACATCCAGATCAACCTGCAAAATCCGCTGGCCGGCATCAGTGAACAGTTGCTCTCCCAGGGCTATCCCGAGTTGCGCATCAGCACGGCGGTGCGCACTGGCGATACGCCGCAGAAAGACCGTTCGGCGATGCGCAAAAGCGCGCCGCACATTCTGGTGACCACCCCGGAATCGTTGTACGTGCTGCTCGGCTCCGACTCCGGCCGGCGCATGCTCGCCAGTACGCGGACGGTGATCGTCGACGAAATCCACGCCATCGCCGCGAGCAAGCGCGGCAGCCATCTGGCCCTGAGCCTGGAGCGCTTGCAGGCGCTGTGCGACGAGCCGTTGATGCGCATCGGCCTGTCTGCCACGCAAAAGCCCATTGAAGCGGTATCGCGGTTTCTGGTGGGCGCCGGCCGTCCCTGCGAGATTGTCGACATAGGCCACGCTCGCCCCCGGGACCTCGCCATCGAAGTGCCTCCGGTGCCGTTGTCGGCGGTGATGGCCAATGACGTCTGGGGACTGGTCTACGATCGCATCGCCGTACTCGCCCGCGAACACCGCACCACGCTGATTTTCGTCAACACCCGACGCCTGGCCGAGCGCTTGAGCCGGCACCTCAGCGAGCGTTTGGGCAAGGATGCCGTTGCGGCGCACCATGGCAGCCTGGCCAAGGAGTTTCGCCTGGACGCCGAACAGCGGCTTAAGCGCGGCGAGTTGCAGGTGTTGATCGCCACCGCATCGCTGGAACTGGGAATCGACATTGGTGATGTCGACCTGGTCTGCCAGATTGCCTCACCGCGCTCGATTGCCGGCTTCCTGCAGCGGGTCGGGCGCTCCGGGCACCAGGTTGGCGGCACGCCCAAGGGTCGATTGTTCGCCACCACCCGTGACGACCTGATCGAGTGCGCCGCGCTGCTTGATTGCGTACGTCGCGGCGAACTCGACAACCTGCTGATTCCCGTGGCGCCGCTGGATGTCCTCGCCCAACAAATCATCGCCGAGGTCAGTTGTCAGGAATGGCAAGAGCAGGCGCTGCTCGCCGTCCTGCGGCGCGCTTCACCCTATGCCGCGCTGGATGAGGACCACTATCAGGCCCTGCTGAAGATGCTTGCCGAGGGCTACAACGGCCGCCAGGGTATTCGCAGCGCCTACCTGCATCGCGATGCCGTCAGCGGCAATCTGCGTGGCCGGCGCGGTGCCAGGCTGACGGCGGTGACCAGTGGCGGGACCATCCCCGACAATGCCGACTACGCCGTGCTGCTGGAACCTCAAGGGCTGAACATTGGCAGCGTCAACGAAGATTTCGCCGTGGAAAGCATCGCCGGCGACGTGTTTCAGTTGGGCAATACGTCTTACCGAATCCTGCGGGTCGAAACCGGCAAGGTCCGAGTCGAAGACGCCCAGGGCCAGCCGCCGACCATTCCCTTCTGGCTCGGAGAAGCGCCGGGGCGCAGCGCCGAGTTGTCGTTCGCCGTGGCACGCCTGCATGGACAGCTCGACGAACTGCTGGGCGCCAGCCCTGGTGATTGGCAACCGAGCATGGACTGGCTGACCGACACCCTCGGCCTGGACCTGGCGAGCGCTGAGCAGATCGTTGAATACCTGGCCCCGGCGCGCCTGACGTTGGGTGCCCTGCCGTCTCAGGACACGCTGCTGATGGAACGCTTTTTCGACGAGTCCGGCGGCACCCAATTGATCATCCACACGCCTTTCGGCAGTCGCATCAACCGCGCCTGGGGCCTGGCACTGCGCAAGCGTTTCTGCCGCACCTTTAACTTCGAGTTGCAGGCCGCCGCCAGCGAAGACGCGATCGTGTTGTCGTTGTCCACCAGCCACAGCTTCGAGCTCGACGAGATCTGGCGTTACCTGCACAGCAACAGCGCCGAGCAGGTGTTGATCCAGGCGTTGCTGGATGCGCCGCTGTTCGGTGTGCGCTGGCGCTGGAATGCCGGTGTAGCCTTGGCGCTGCCGCGCTACAGCGGCGGGCGCAAGGTGCCGCCGCAAATCCAGCGGATGAAAAGTGAAGACCTGATCGCCAGCGTGTTCCCCGACCAGATCGCCTGCCTGGAAAACCTCGCCGGCGAACGGGAAATTCCCGAGCACCCACTGGTCGAGCAAACCCTCGACGACTGCTTGCACGAAGCAATGGATTGCGAGGGCTGGCTCAAACTTCTAAGACGTATGGAACAGGGTGAGCTGCGCCTGATCAGTCGCGACTTGCCGGCGCCTTCGCCGCTGGCGGCGGAGATCCTCAGCGCCCGCCCCTACACCTTCCTTGACGACGCGCCGCTGGAAGAACGGCGCACCCAGGCGGTGCTTAACCGCCGCTGGAGCGACCCACAATCCACCGATGACCTCGGTGCCCTCGACCCGCAAGCCATCGAGGTGGTCCGCGAAGAAGCCTGGCCGCAACCGACCCGCGTCGATGAAATGCACGAGGCGCTGATGAGCCTCGGCGCCATCTGCGATGCCGAGGCGGCGCTGGACGAGCGCTGGTCAGGATGGCTGCAACAACTCGCCGAATCGGGCCGCGCCAGCCGCGTGCAGATCGCTGCGGACCACGGTCTGTGGCTGGCGCTGGAACGGCTTACCTGCCTGCAGGCAATCTATCCCCAGGCGCCCCTGCAACCACCTCTTATCGCTCTGCCGGGGTTTGACGAAAACTGGGACAGCGACGAGGCCTGTGTCGAGTTGATCCGCGCCCGCCTCAGCGGCTTTGGCCCGCTGGAGGTCAGTGCGATCGGCGACCCGCTTGGCCTGCCCACCACGCGGGTCGAACACACCTTGGCGCAACTGGAGCGTGAGGGCTACGTGCTGCGCGGACGCTTCAGCCCAGGCGCCACCACGGATCAATGGTGCGAGCGGCATTTGCTGGCACGCATTCACCGTTACACCGTGAAGCGCCTGCGCCGGGAAATCGAGCCGGTGGCCTTGCAGGACTTCATGCGTTTTCTCTTCGACTGGCAGCACCTGACCCCGACCACCCAAGGTCAGGGCAGCGCCATATTGCCGGTGATCGTCGCGCAATTCGAAGGCTACCCGGCGGCGGCCTCGGCCTGGGACAGCGACCTGCTGCCCGCGCGACTCAAGGGTTATTCATCCGCCTGGCTGGATGACCTGTGCCGCAGCGGCAAACTGGTCTGGACTCGCTTGAGTGCCCGCCACAAAGCCGCCAGCGTGGCCCTGCGCAGCACGCCGATCCTGCTGTTGCCGCGCGCCCAGGCGCCGCTCTGGAGCAGCCTGACTGAGCAAGCGCAAGTCAGCGAGCTGTCGCCGAAGACGCAAAAGGTTCATCAGGCCCTGAGCCAGCACGGCGCACTGTTTTTTGATGAACTGCTGCATGAGGCCCATCTGCTGCGCAGCGAGCTGGAGATCGCCTTGCAGGAGTTGGTCGGCGCCGGGTTGGTCAATGCCGACAGCTTCGCCGGCCTGCGCGCGCTGATCACCCCGGCGAGCAAACGCCAGACGCGTAGTGCCCGTCGCGGGCGCGGGGCGCTGATTGGCGGGATGGACGATGCCGGGCGTTGGGCGTTGTTGCGGCGCAACAGAACACCGGCACCTGATGCTTCGCCAACGCGTCAACCCAGCGTACCCGCCGACACCCTCGAACACATCGCCATGACCCTGTTGCGGCGCTACGGCGTGGTGTTCTGGCGCTTGCTGGAACGCGAGGCGGAATGGCTGCCGAGCTGGCGTGAATTGCTGCGCACCTTTCATCGCCTGGAGGCCCGTGGCGAGATTCGTGGCGGGCGTTTTGTCAGCGGCCTGGCCGGCGAGCAATTCGCCCTGCCGGAAGCGATTCCCTTGCTGCGTGAAGTGCGACGTCGGCCCCACGATGGCAGCCTGGTGAGTGTCTGTGGCGTCGATCCGCTGAACCTGGTCGGCACCGTGCTGCCGGGCCAGAAAGTCCCAGCCCTGGCAAGCAATCGCCTGGTGTACCGCGATGGCTTGCCGGCCGCGGCGCAGATTGCCGGAGTGCAGCATGTCTGGCTGCAACTGGAACAGCCGCAGAGCCTCGAACTGCAGCGCACATTGACCCAATACCGCGTCATCCACGCGGCCGACTAAGCCGTCGGGCAGCTTAGGTGTGCAGCGGCGATTTCGGCATCACCAGCACTGAATCGTCCTTACTGCCGTCGTCCTGCTGCGCAACGTCCTCGGGTTTGTCCGCATGCCGCTCATGCATCAGCACCTGCTGTGGATAAGTCTGCGCGAAATGCACCCACGGGCTGTTATCCACAAGCTTCTTCAGGCACAGGTTGAAGGCGCGATTGACTGCGTACTGACCACCGGACACGGTGCGGAACTGCGCCGTCAGCACCACGCCGTTGAGGTCCATTTTGTCGACCCCGAACACCTCCAGCGGACCTTGCAGGTTGTACTTGAGGAACGGGTCGTCGCTGATCGAGCGCCCCGCTTCGCGGATCAACGCGATGGCTTTGTCGACGTCGGTGTCGTAGGTGAATTGCACCGAGAAGAACGCAAAGGCGAACTGCCGGGACTGGTTGGTGACCGCCTTGATCTGGCCGAACGGCACCGAATGCACAAAACCCTTGCCGTCACGCAGGCGCAGGGTGCGGATGGTCAGCCCCTCGACCGTGCCGGCATGTCCCGAATCGAGCACCACCCAGTCGCCAATCGACAGAGTGTCTTCGATGATGATGAACAGTCCGGTGATCACGTCCTGAACCAACTGCTGCGAACCGAAGCCGATTGCCAGGCCGACCACCCCGGCACCGGCAAGGAACGGCGCGACGTTGATCCCCAGGTTGGCCATGGTGGTAATCGCACAGATCACCACCAGAATGATTTTGATCGCGTTACGCAGCAGCGGCAGGATGGTCTTGATCCGGGTGCTGGGCTGGCGCGCATTGCGCTTGCTGATCTGCGGTTTGAGGGCTTCGCGGATGGCGGTATCGAGCACCACCCAGACCATCCAGGTCACCAGGAAAATCAGGCCGATGCGGCTCAGCGAATCGCTGATGGCACGACCAATGGCGTTGCTGACCGCGAATTCGAACAGCGAAACGCCCCAGATCCGCCCGAGGCCATCGATAAACCCCACCGCCATGACGATCCGCAACAAGGCATGGGAGAGGCTCAGGAAGCGCTCCTTGTAGGCTCCGCCGCGCTGCACCGCCAGCGCCCCTGGGGACTTGAACAGGTGCTGGAGCATGGTGCTGATAAACACCGTGGCAATCAGCAGGATGGTGGTGAACAACGCACAGCGCAGGACTTTCTGATTGTCATCGCCGATACCGATCAGGTTAATCAGCGACACCAGCACCATCAACAGAATCGGCCAGTACCAGACCCCGGAAAATATCCGCAGGGTTTCGCGCAACGCCGGCTGACTGCGTCGTTGGGCCAATGGCAGGATACGGATCAACTGTCCGACCGGGCGACGCAAGCGAATCACCAGCAGACCAAAGATGATCGACGCCGACATGCCGGTGAACACCGCAATACTGTCGGTGAGGTTGTCGCCCAAGCGGTTGGCGATCTGCGGGCTGGTCAACGCATCGCTCAGGGCCACCAGGAAGCCCATCGCGAACAACGGGCGTGGACAATTCTGGCGGATGATCTGCACTGCGCGGCGCTTGTGCCCGACGTTGAACAGCACCACCAGCGACAGCAATAACGAGGCCGCGAAAATCCCGGCGCTGGTGGCGTAAGCCAGGCTCAGTGCCAGCGCCCGACCGGCGGACGGTTGCAGGAAATGGCTGCAATACAGGGTCACCGGTAAGCTGATAAACGCCGGCAAACTGTAGGGCAGCACGTAGCCCAACAGGCCCTGGGCACGCTCACGATTGCGCAACCATCGCGACTGAGCGCAACGCCGCGCAAACAGGCCACCGAGCACCCAGAGTGCGGCGAACACCGCACACCAAGCCGCACTCAGCAGGGCAAAGTCACGGGCCACGCTCCAGGTGGAACGCGGCGATGGCTGATTGACCAGTTGGTCTACCTCATCCGCCGCGCGATCCGCACGCTCGCGCCAGGCCTCGACCAGGTGCTCGTTGATGTCGAGTTTTTCCTGGACGTCATCGATGCTCGAACTGATCGCCCCGAGCAGCCCGCCCTGCACCAGAGGCTCGGCTTTTTCCGCAGCGGCGGGATCCTTGCCGGTCACGGCGGCCACCCCGGGCAAGGCGGCGAGCGATTGAGTGCTGCCGATACCCAGGAGTATCGCCAGGCCTATCGAGGCTTTGAACTGAGACAAGGCGCGTCGCTCCTGTTTCAACGATGACAATGGCTAAAGAAGATCGCAGCCTTTACCCACAAGTTCCAGCGTGAATTTCTCACACACCCCTAAGCCTGCCGCCGGTAATGCCAGCGAAACTTTCCGCCTTGCCTGACAGTCATCCACTCACAGAGGGGTAGCCCGAGACTAGCAGGCGGGGAGGATCCATGGCGGTGTTTGACAGCAACGGCGAGCAAGCCGGCGCGCCCGAAACGGCGCACGAATGCAGCGCCGCGATTCGTCGTTTTACCGTGCTGACGGTCAATACCCACAAGGGGTTTGCCGCGCTGAACCGACGTTTCATTCTTCCGGAATTGCGCGAAGCGGTGCGCAGCGTGTCCGCCGACGTGGTGTTTTTGCAAGAGGTCCACGGCACCCACGAACACCATCCCCAGCGCTATAGCAATTGGCCGAGCATCCCGCAATACGAGTTCCTCGCCGACAGCCTCTGGCCGCAGTTCGCCTATGGCCGCAACGCGGTGTATCCCGCCGGCGATCACGGCAATGCGCTGCTGTCGAAATTCCAGATCATTCGCCACGACAATCAGGATGTCAGTATTGACGGCCACGAGAGTCGTGGCTTGTTGCACTGCGTGTTGCGCCTGCCGGGCAGCGAGCAACCGCTGCATGCGATTTGCGTGCACCTGGGTCTGCGCCAGGCCCATCGCGACCAACAACTGGCATTGCTGCTGCAGCGCCTCGACGAGCTGCCGGAAGACGCCAGGGTGATTGTCGCCGGCGACTTCAATGACTGGCGCCAACGCGCCGATGGCGTGCTCAAGCCCTGGGGCTTGCGCGAGGTATTTGGCGAACATCACGGCCAGCCCGCGCGCAGTTTTCCGGCTCGCCTGCCGTTGCTGCGCCTGGACCGCATCTACGTGCGCAATCTCACCGCCCAACGCCCTAAAGTGCTGGCCTCGCGTCCGTGGTCGCACCTTTCCGACCATGTCCCGCTGTCCGTGGAGATCGAACTATGAGCAGCGCACCGCTGGAAAAAAACCGCTTCGAGCCAGCGGCCCCCAGCGCCGAGACACCGGCCATCGAGCGCGCCCTGAGCGACCTCGACTATGGCTGGCACGGCAACAATCGCGTCGAGTTGCTGGAGAACGGCGAAGCCTACTTCCCCAAGGTGTTCGAGGCCATGCGCCAGGCCAGAAGCGAAATCCTGCTGGAGACCTTCATTCTGTTCGACGACAAGGTCGGCAATGAGCTGCAGCAGATTTTGATCGAGGCGGCGCAGCGCGGGGTGCGTGTCACGGTGAGTCTCGATGGATTTGGCTGTGGTGAGCTGCCCCAGGCATTTCTCCTGGCGATGTGCGATGCCGGCGTGCACCTGCAAATGTTCGATCCGGCGCCGCGACGCCTGGGTATCCGCACCAACTGGTTCCGCCGCCTGCACCGCAAGATCGTGGTCGTAGACGGCGCCACTGCGTTTATCGGCGGTATCAACTTCAGCGCCGACCACCTGGCCGATTTCGGACCGGAAGCCAAACAGGATTATGCCGTTCAGGTCGAGGGCCCGGCGGTGGTCGACATTCATCATTTCGCCTTGCTGCAAAGTGGCCGTCACTCCCGGGCGCGATATGGCTGGCTGCGCCGCAAGCGCCGACGCACGGAACTGGCGCTCAACGATCACGATGGCCAGGTGCGGCTGGTTTATCGCGATAACAACGAGCATCCGCGCGACATCGAAGACGTTTATCTGCAGGTGCTGCGCAGCGCTCAACGCCGAGTGATCATTGCCAATGCCTATTTCTTCCCCGGCTACCGCCTGCTGCGCGAAATCCGCAATGCAGCGCGGCGTGGCGTCGACGTGCGGCTGATTCTCCAGGGCCAACCGGACATGCTGGTGGCCAAGCTCGCGGCCCGCCTGACCTACGACTACCTGCAGCAATCCGGGGTGAAGATCTACGAGTACTGCGACCGCCCGCTGCACGGCAAGGTCGCGCTGGTGGATGAGGACTGGAGCACAGTCGGCTCAAGTAATCTCGACCCGCTGAGCCTGTCGCTGAATCTTGAAGCCAACGTGTTGATCCGCGACCGGGCCTTCAATCGCGAGTTGTTCGAGCGCCTCGATGAGCTGAGCAATCACCACTGCAAAGTCATGCCCGCCCCCGAATCGCCCCGTGGTTTGCTGTGGCGCATGACCATCGGCTTCCTGGCGTTCCACTGCCTGCGCCATTTCCCTGCCTGGGCTGGCGGTTTGCCCGCGCACAAACCCCGCCTGCAACCCTTAAAGCCCATGCCGCAGGTGCCTGATGACATCCATGAATCGCTCTGAATCGCAGGCTGCAGCCCATCCACCGTCACGTTGGGCACGCCTGAAAAAACCGCTGACAGCGCTGTTCTTCCTGGTGCTGATCGTGCTCTTCACGATGCTCGCCCGGCGCATCGACTGGAACGAGGTCTTCGACACCCTCGGCGACTTCAAGGTGCGCACGCTGATCATCGCCTCGGCCATTACGCTGCTGAGTTTTCTGACTTACGCCTGCTTCGATCTGATTGGCCGCACCTACATCCGTCAGGACCTGACCTGGCGGCAGATCCTTCCAGTCGGGGTCATCAGTTATGCCTTCAACCTGAATCTCAGCGCCTGGGTTGGCGGCATCGCCATGCGCTACCGCTTGTATTCCCGGCTCGGTGTCAGCAAGGGCAACATTGCCAAGATCCTTGGCCTGAGTCTGGCCACCAATTGGTTTGGCTACATGCTAGTGGCCGGGGCAATTTTCAGCAGCGGCCTGGTGCATATGCCACCGGGCTGGAAACTCAGCAGCACCGCGCTGCAAAGCGTGGGCGTGCTGTTGCTGCTGCTCAGTGCCGGCTATCTGACGGCCTGCCGCTTTTCTAGTCGACGCGAATGGGCCATCCGTGGCGTGGAAATCAACCTGCCATCGCTGCGCATGGCTATATTGCAACTGGCCCTGGGCGCGCTGAACTGGTCATTGATGGCGGCGGTGATTTTTACCCTGCTTCCCAGCAAACTCGATTACCCATTGGTGCTCGGGGTGTTGCTGATCAGCGCCATCGCCGGCGTCATTACCCATATTCCGGCGGGTCTCGGTGTGCTCGAGGCGGTGTTCGTCGCGCTTCTACAGCACCAGGCATCACGCGGTAGCCTGATCGCGGGGTTGCTGGCGTATCGGGCGATCTACTTTCTGTTGCCGCTGTTGATCACCGTGGTCATGTATCTGGTGGTGGAAGCCAAGGCCAAGGCGCTGCGGATCGAAAAGAAACCGTCCTGACTCACAGAATCCGCAGCCGCTCGCCGACCACCATTTCGGTCACCCAGTCGACCAGGATCGAGGTGTAGGCCTGTTGCGCCACCGGATCGCTCAAGGCGTGATCGGCGTCGTCGATGATGCGGTGAGTCAGCGAGTGCGTCTGCTGGCACGCCGCGCGGTAGCTCATGATGGTGGCGTGGGGTACAAAGCTGTCGGTCTCCGACTCCACCAGCAAGACATCACCGGTGAACTGTGAACAGGCATGCAGCGCCCGATTGCTGTCGGCACGCACCAGCGTACTGCGGTAATCCAGCAGGTCCTGTTTGTCGAGGTCGCGCTTGGGGGTGTGCCATTGCTCGTCGCGATACAGGGCCGGCACGCGCATCGCCAGCCAGCGTACTGGGCGCAACGTGGTGAGGATGGCCGCCAGGTAACCGCCATAGCTGGTCCCCACTACGGCAACCGCAGACGTATCGATCGCCGGGTGCGCGAGCAAGCGGTCGTAGGCCGCCAGCAAGTCCTTGAGATTGTCTTCGCGGGTGACCCGCGCCAGCGGAATCCCGACGTCGCCGGTGTGCCCGCGCAAGTCGAAGGTCAGGCACACGCAGCCCAGCCCGGCGATACCCTTGGCGCGCTCAAGGTCCCGTTCCTGACTCCCGCCCCAACCGTGCACGAACAACACGCCCGGCACCTTGGACTTTGGGCTGAGGAAGGTCGCGCTCATCTGTTCATCGTCGATGTCGATTTGAATGCTTTCGCTTCTAGCCGTCATAAGAGTTGACCGTTACGTATTTGAGAAGAAATTCACTGTTTTCCGCCGGGCCGCGATACACCTCTATCGCACCGGCCGGCAACGGTGAATCGAGATAGGTTTCCACCGAGGACACGCGAATCACCTTCAGCCGGGGGTCGTTGACGAAACATTGCAACGCGGCCACTTCAGCGCTGCTGGCGCCACCCATGCGCCAGGACTGTTCAAGCACTCCACTGCAGCGTTGGCCCTGGGCATCCAGGCCCTGAGCGATGTCGTAATTGCGCCGCGAGGCGTAGAAACCGGGGTATGCCTCGTCCGCGGCGGCGTCAAACACTTGCGCCTGCTCGATGGCCAGGCGTACGTCTTCAGGCAGATCCAGGCCGAGCAAGTCGTCGTAGTAGCCCCGCACCACCAGCAGATCCGAACCGCCGTAGACCTGCTCGCCCTGCCCGTCTTCGGTCAGGTATTGCTGCCCGCAGTAACTGAGCACGGTGTCGCCGAAAAAGCTCTGGCCGACGCTGTGGGTGATGACCTTCTTCAGGTCCTGTTCCAGCACCACGCCGCTGGTGAACTGTTCGGCAATCTCGGGGCGCATGAGCAGTTGCCGGAAGGCATCGAGGTTACGAATCACCTCCTGGCCACGCCCGGCACAGGCGTGAATCGGTTTGAGACGAATCGGCCCCCGCTCCAGTAATTGCTCGGCAGCAGGCAGGGCATCGTCCAGAGAGAACACACTGATCCCCTCCAAAACCACTTTGCGCACCCGTTCGGCGAACAGCGGCGCCCAGCCCTGGGGGGCGATCGCATCGCGGTTCAGCAAACCATGGGTGATCGCTTTGGTGCAGATAAAGTCATGATCGACGTAGCCGCCCCATATGTCCTCCGGGCCGCTGACGCCTAGCTGCCGCGCCGCGGTGCCACCTACCAGAGTCTGAGTCGGTAGCAGATACAGATCGCTGCCGCCGTGCAGTGCCGGGTCGTAACTGCCCGCAAAGGGCAAGTCGAGGATCTGCGCCAGCCAATGGGCCAGCTTCCGGTTAGTCTCTACCTCATGGAGAGGCGCCTGGGGTCGGATCGAATGGGCAACTACGCGTTTGTTGCGGTTTTTCGGGGTCATGCGTCCCCCTTCGCCTGCGCTCGATGGATATAGCTTTGGGAATTGCAGGGATCGGGCCAACACCTCAATGCGTCTGGGGCCAGTACCAGGTAGGCACTACGGCGTTCGGTACTGGCTCAACGCCTGCCTTATTCTGCACGACTCTCCTCGACTTTCCTGCGTTTTGCACGATGGCACTAACGCGCCACTGCCGCAGGCGACACGCCGAATCGGTTGCGGTAATCGCTGGGGGCCAACCCGGTGATCTTCTTGAAGGTGGCACGGAACGCCCCCGGATCGGCATAGCCGACATTCCAGGCGATGTGATCGATGGTGCTGTTGGTGAACTCGAGCATTTCCCGGGCTTTGCCAACCCGCAGGTGCTGACAGTACTGGGTCGGTTTCAGTCCGGTGGCGGCACGAAAACGCCGCAGGAAGGTGCGCTCCTCCAAACCCGCCTGTTCGGCCATGGCCGTCAATGAAACCTCCACCGCGCCATTGGCTTGCAGCCAGTGCTGGACCCTGAGAATCGCCCCGTCGCCATGACCGAGAATGGGCGCAAAGTTGCTGCCGCACTGGCTCGCACTGTCGCTGTGCTCGACCACCAGGAAGCGCGCGGTGCCAGTCGCGACGGTAGGGCCCAGGAGCCGGTCGACCAAGCGCAAGCCCAGCTCCGACCAGGCCATCAGGCCGGCAGTGGTAATCAGGTCGCCATCATCGACGATAGGCTTCTCGGCATTTAGCCGAACCCTGGGATAACGCTGGGCGAATTGTTTGGCCGAGGTCCAGTGGGTGGTGGCACTGCGTCCGTCAAGCAGACCGCTTTCCGCCAGCAGGATCGAACCCACGCACACCCCGCCCAAGGTCGCGCCGCTGGCGTGTTGCTGGCGTAACCAGTGGATCAGCGCCGGAGATGCCTGGCCCTCGGAAAAACCAGCGATCGACGGCGGAATCAACAGCGCCATCAACCCGCCATCTGGCCCGGGAGCACTGTCGAAGACACGTTGGGGGGCGTGGGCAGCGTCCGCCTGCCAATGACTGACGCGCAGCACCGGCAATTGCGCGCTCAGGTATTCGGCGGCAATGCGATTGGCCACGCCGAACAAGTCAGTCAAGCCATGGACCGCGGCCATTTGCGCGCCGGGATAGATCAGCACGCCCATCTCGACGACTGCGCGTTCTGCGCCCATTGTCAGTTTTCCCCTTGTTATTGTCGGTGCGGCCAATTCTCGTTGCGCATGGCAGCCTCGATACTGAGCCCACACACACTGCAGAGGAAACACCCATGGCCAAGCAAGCGCTCATCGTAGTCGATATCCAGAACGACTACTTCCCCCAAGGCAAATGGCCACTGGTGGGTGCCGACGCCGCCGCTGACAACGCCGCCCGCCTGATCCAGGCGTTCCGCGAAGCAGGGGATTCAGTGGTGCATATCCGCCACGAATTCACCTCCGAGGAGGCGCCGTTTTTCACCCCGAACTCCGACGGCGCCAAGCTGCACCCGAAAGTGCTCAACCGTGACAACGAACCGGTGGTGCTCAAACATTTCGTCAACTCGTTCCGCGAAACCGAGCTGAAATCGATCCTCGACGAACAGGGCATCAAGGAACTGGTGGTCGTGGGCAGCATGAGCCACATGTGCGTCGACGGCATCACCCGCGCAGCCGCGGATTTCGGCTACAGCGTCACCGTGATCCACGACGCCTGCGCCACCCGTGACCTGGAGTTCAATGGCGTCGCGGTGCCGGCGGCGCAAGTGCATGCAGCGTTCATGGCGTCCTTGGCGTTTGCTTATGCCAGCGTGGTGTCGGCTGATGAGTTTCTCGCTGTCTGAGTCCGCAAATCCATTTTCCCAGGCATAAAAAAACCCGCACTTCATACCGAAGTGCGGGTTTTGCTTTATCAGCTTGCCGCTTGCAGCTCGAAACTTACCGCTGCTTCAGAACGGAATATCGTCATCGAAGCTGTCGAAATCCGGAGCCGGTTGCGGTGCAGCCTGTTGCGGGGCTGGACGCTGTGGCTGCTGTTGCGGAGCAGGACGCGGAGCCTGCTGGCGCGGAGCGGATTGCTGGTAGTTGTTGCCGCCTTGCTGCTGGTCACCCTGTGGACGGCCGCCCAACAGTTGCATGGTGCCTTGCATGTCGACCACGATTTCAGTGGTGTAGCGCTTGATGCCGTCTTTTTCCCACTCGCGGGTTTGCAGCTTGCCTTCGATGTACACCTGCGAACCTTTGCGCAGGTATTCGCCAGCAATTTCCGCAACCTTGCCGAACATCGATACGCGGTGCCATTCGGTCTTTTCGACTTTCTGGCCTGTCTGCTTGTCGGTCCACTGTTCGCTGGTCGCCAGACTCAGGTTGGTCACGGCGTTACCGTTAGGCAAGTAGCGAACTTCGGGATCCTGGCCGCAAGTGCCGACCAATATGACTTTGTTAACCCCACGGGCCATAACGTTCTCCTAGGCTTCGCACGCTGCCGAGGCCGGGTCGTTGACCAGGCGCTCGAGGGTGGTGCGATCCAATAGTTCGGTGTCCAATTTGATGTAAATGGCCGCTTCATCAGCAACCACGATGGCATCGGTTACCCCAACGACGGCCAGCAGGCGCTCAACCAGACCCGCTTCGCGGATCGCTTCAGGCGATAACGGCAAGCGCAGGCTCGTCACATAGGGAGGTTCACGCATGGTAACAGCAAAGGCCAACCAGAGGGCAGCCAGACCTGCGCATCCGAGGAACACAACCGACAGACCGCCATGCTGGAACATCCAGCCGCCCATGATCCCGCCCAGTGCCGAACCGAGGAACTGACTGGTGGAGTACACCCCCATCGCCGTGCCCTTGCCGCCTGCCGGTGAAACCTTGCTGATCAGCGACGGCAGTGAAGCTTCCAGCAGATTGAACGCAGTAAAGAACACCACCGTACCAATCACCATAGCTCGCAGGCTGTCGCCGAACTGCCAGAAGAATAGCTCAGTGAGCATCAGCGTCGCGACGGCACCGAGCAAAACTCGTTTCATTTTGCGTTTCTTCTCGCCGTAGATAATGAACGGGATCATGGCGAAGAACGAAATCAGCAGCGCAGTGAGGTAAACCCACCAGTGCTGCTCCTTGGGCAAGCCGGCCTTTTCGACCAGCGCCAACGGCAAGGCGACAAAACTCGACATCAACATCGCATGTAACACAAAAATGCCGAGGTCCAGGCGCAACAGGTCGGGATGTTTAAGCGTTGGCATCAGAGCCTGACGGGCGACGCCGGATTCACGATGCTGCAGCGGACCGGTGGAGCGCGGCACCATGAACATCACAATGACGATCCCCAGCAGCGCCATGCCGCCGGTCGCCAGGAACAACCCTGACAAGCCGAAGGCGCGGGTCAGCAATGGGCCGACCACCATCGCCACAGCAAACGAGAGGCCAATGGTCATTCCGATCATGGCCATGGCTTTCGTACGGTGCTGCTCGCGAGTCAGATCGGAGAGCAAGGCCATGACCGCGGCGGAAATCGCCCCGGCGCCCTGCAGGATCCGGCCGGCGATCACGCCCCAGATCGAGTCGGCATTCGCTGCCAGCACGCTGCCCAGGGCGAAGACAATCAACCCCAGGTAAATGACCGGGCGCCGACCAATGCGATCGGAAATGATCCCGAAGGGAATCTGGAACACCGCCTGGGTCAGGCCATAGGCGCCAATGGCCAGGCCAATCAGCGCCGGAGTCGCGCCAGCCAGGTCCATGCCATAGGTCGCCAATACCGGCAACACCATGAACATGCCGAGCATTCGGAAAGCGAACACCAGGGCCAGACCGCTTGCTGCGCGGGTCTCGCTACCACTCATGCGTTCGCTGTGGGGATCGTGCATGGAATTACCTCATGTGAACCGGCGGCGATTCTATCAGTCCCATCGATTGACGGGGTATAGGGCGACGCTTTGACGCGCAAGGATGACAAACTCTTCATTGAAGGCCGAATAACCCGCATTTGATAGTGTGCATCCATCCAGTATTTGGCCTTATACTCCTACGTTTACGCCCGCCGAGCGAGGCCACCTTGGACAAGATCCTGATTCGTGGGGCTCGAACCCACAACCTGAAGAATATCGACCTGACCCTGCCACGGGACAAGCTGATCGTCATCACCGGCTTGTCCGGGTCCGGCAAGTCTTCCCTGGCCTTCGATACCTTGTATGCGGAAGGTCAACGTCGCTATGTCGAGTCGCTGTCGGCCTACGCCCGGCAGTTTCTGTCGATGATGGAAAAGCCTGACGTCGACACCATCGAAGGCCTGTCACCGGCCATTTCCATCGAGCAGAAGTCGACCTCACACAACCCGCGCTCCACGGTCGGTACCATCACCGAAATCTACGACTACCTGCGCTTGCTTTACGCTCGCGTGGGTATTCCCCGTTGCCCGGATCACGACATCCCGCTGGAAGCCCAGACCGTCAGTCAGATGGTCGACCTGGTGCTGGCCCAGCCCGAGGGCAGCAAGTTGATGCTGCTGGCGCCGGTGATTCGCGAACGCAAGGGCGAACATCTGTCGGTCTTTGAAGAGCTGCGGGCCCAGGGCTTTGTCCGCGCACGGATCAACGGCAAGCTGTATGAGCTGGATGAAGCACCGAAGCTGGATAAACAGAAGAAGCATACGATTGATGTGGTGGTCGACCGCTTCAAGGTGCGTGACGACCTGCAACAACGTTTGGCCGAATCGTTCGAGACCGCGTTGAAATTGGCCGACGGCATCGCCCTGGTTGCGCCAATGGATGACGAGCCGGGCGAAGAACTGATCTTCTCCGCGCGTTTCGCCTGCCCGATCTGCGGTCACGCCATCAGCGAACTGGAACCCAAGCTGTTCTCATTCAACAACCCGGCCGGTGCCTGCCCGACCTGTGATGGGTTGGGGGTGAAACAGTTTTTCGATATCAAACGCCTGGTCAACGGCGAACTGACCCTGGCCGAGGGCGCGATTCGCGGCTGGGACCGGCGCAACGTCTATTACTTCCAGATGCTTGGCTCACTGGCCAGCCATTATGGATTCAGCCTGGAAGTACCGTTCAACCAGTTGCCGGCCGACCAGCAGAAAATAATCCTGCACGGCAGCGGCACGCAGAACGTCGACTTCAAATACCTGAACGACCGTGGCGATATCGTGAAACGCTCGCATCCGTTCGAAGGCATCGTGCCGAATCTGGACCGCCGCTACCGCGAGACCGAGTCGGCCTCGGTGCGCGAAGAGCTGGCCAAGTTCCTCAGCACCCAGCCGTGCCCTGACTGCCGTGGCACTCGCCTGCGTCGCGAGGCGCGACATGTGTGGGTCGGCGAAAAAACCCTGCCGGCAGTGACCAACCTGCCGATTGGCGATGCGTCCGATTACTTCGGCACGCTGAAGCTCACCGGCCGGCGTGGCGAAATCGCCGACAAGATCCTCAAGGAAATCCGCGAGCGCCTGCAGTTTCTGGTCAATGTCGGCCTTGACTACCTGTCGCTGGATCGCAGTGCCGATACCCTGTCCGGTGGCGAGGCACAGCGGATTCGCCTGGCGAGTCAGATCGGCGCGGGTCTGGTCGGGGTGTTGTACATCCTCGACGAGCCCTCCATTGGCTTGCACCAACGCGACAACGACCGGTTGCTGGGCACCCTCAAACACCTGCGAGACATCGGCAACACGGTGATCGTGGTCGAGCACGACGAAGACGCCATTCGCCTGGCCGATTACGTGGTGGACATCGGGCCAGGTGCCGGCGTGCATGGCGGTCACATTGTTGCCGAAGGCACGCCGGCCGAGGTCATGAGTCATCCGGAATCGCTGACCGGTAAATACCTGTCGGGCCGGGTGAAGATCGAAGTACCCGCCAAGCGCACGCCACGCAACAAGAAGCTGTCGCTGTCGCTCAAGGGCGCTCGGGGCAACAACCTGCGCAACGTCGACCTGGAGATTCCAATCGGTCTGCTGACCTGTGTGACAGGTGTCTCCGGCTCAGGCAAGTCGACGCTGATCAACAACACCCTGTTCCCCCTGAGCGCCACTGCGCTCAATGGCGCAACCACCCTGGAAGCCGCCGCCCACGACAGCATCAAGGGTCTTGAGCACCTGGACAAAGTGGTCGATATCGACCAGAGCCCGATTGGCCGTACACCGCGCTCCAACCCGGCGACCTACACCGGATTGTTCACCCCGATTCGCGAACTGTTCGCCGGCGTGCCAGAGTCCCGCTCACGGGGCTATGGTCCGGGGCGTTTCTCGTTCAACGTCAAGGGCGGGCGCTGTGAGGCCTGTCAGGGCGACGGCCTGATCAAGGTGGAAATGCACTTCCTGCCGGATATCTACGTGCCGTGCGACGTGTGCAAGAGCAAGCGCTACAACCGCGAGACTCTTGAGATCAAATACAAGGGCAAGAGCATTCATGAAACCCTGGAGATGACCATCGAGGAGGCGCGGGTGTTCTTCGACGCCGTTCCGGCGCTGGCACGCAAGCTCCAGACGTTAATGGATGTAGGCCTGTCGTACATCAAGCTGGGACAATCGGCGACCACTTTGTCGGGCGGTGAAGCACAACGGGTCAAACTGTCCCGCGAGCTGTCCAAGCGTGATACCGGCAAGACCCTGTACATCCTCGATGAGCCGACCACCGGGCTGCATTTTGCGGATATCCAGCAATTGCTCGACGTCTTGCACCGCCTGCGCGACCACGGCAACACCGTGGTGGTGATCGAGCACAATCTGGACGTGATCAAGACCGCTGACTGGCTGGTGGACCTGGGACCGGAGGGTGGCTCCAAGGGTGGCCAGATCATCGCCGTCGGTACGCCGGAAGAAGTCGCCGAGATGAAACAGTCTCATACCGGCTACTACCTCAAGCCACTGCTGGAACGTGACCGGGCCTGAGTCCGAGCCATGAAAAAGCCCCGGACACGGATGAAGTGACCGGGGCTTTTTTGTACAAGGTGTGTCAGGCGTGGGATTGCAGGTAGTTCTCGAGACCGATCAACTTGATCAGGCCCAACTGCTTTTCCAGCCAGTAAGTGTGATCTTCTTCGGTGTCGTTGAGTTGAACCCGCAGCATCTCGCGACTGACGTAATCCTTGTGCTGTTCGCACAGTTCAATGCCCTTGCACAGCGCGGCGCGCACCTTGTATTCCAGGCGCAGGTCGGCGGCGAGCATGTCAGGCACTGTGGTGCCAACATCGAGATCATCCGGACGCATGCGAGGCGTACCCTCGAGCATGAGGATGCGACGCATCAGTGCATCGGCGTGCCCCGCCTCTTCTTCCATTTCGTGATTGATGCGTTCGTAGAGCTTGGTGAAACCCCAGTCCTCATACATCCGCGAATGCACGAAATATTGATCACGCGCGGCCAGTTCGCCGGTGAGCAATGTGTTGAGGTAATCGATAACGTCTGGGTGGCCTTGCATCGCCCTACATCTCCCTGCTTGAAAGTCTGTAGTTTGAACCACAGCGACCGTTTGGTCACTCGATTCACGCGATAAAAGTGAAGATATTCTGAGAAAAACGGTTTAAATAACGCAAAAACCGCCCAGATGAGGGCGGTTCTGCTTCTCGTTTAGACTTCGTTAAGCTCTACACCCAACGCCTTTGCAATTGCTTCTCCATACGCCGGATCAGCCCTGAAAAAATGCTGCAGTTGACGGTCAACCACGTCACCCGTAACACCAGCCATGGCGCCTGCAATGTTGCTGACCAACAGTGCTTTCTGCGCATCGTTCATCAATCGGAACAGTGCGCCGGCATGGCTGTAGTAATCCGAGTCTTCGCGGTGATCGTAACGATCAGCCGCTCCAGACAAGGCCAACGCCGGCTCGGCATAGTGAGGCGCCTGCTTTGGCGAGTTTACGTAGCTGTTCGGCTCATAGTTGGGCGCAGCACCGCCGTTACTGCCGAAAGCCATGGACCCGTCACGCTGGTAGCTGTTGACCGGACTGCGCGGCGCATTCACCGGCAATTGCTGATGGTTGGTACCGACCCGATAACGATGGGCGTCCGCGTAAGCAAAAACCCGACCTTGGAGCATACGGTCTGGTGACAACCCCACACCCGGCACCATATTGCTGGGCCCAAAGGCGGCCTGTTCAACTTCGGCGAAGTAGTTTTGCGGGTTGCGGTTTAACTCCAGTTCTCCGACCTCGATCAGGGGAAACTCTTTCTGCGACCAGGTTTTGGTCACGTCGAACGGATTTTCGTAGTGAGTTGCCGCCTGCGCTTCGCTCATGATCTGGATGCAAACGCGCCATTTCGGGAACTCACCACGCTCGATCGCATTGAACAGGTCACGCTGTGCGTAATCGGGATCAGTGCCTGCCAGGCGTGCAGCCTCTGCGGGCGCCAGATTCTTGATGCCTTGCAGGGTTTTGTAATGCCACTTGACCCAGTGACGCTCACCTGTAGCGCTGATCAGGCTGTAAGTATGGCTGCCGAAACCATGCATATGGCGGTAGCCATCCGGAATGCCGCGATCGGAGAACAGAATCGTCACCTGGTGTAGCGCTTCAGGGGAATGGGACCAGAAGTCCCACATCGCTTGGGCGCTTTTCAGGTTGCTCTGCGGCAAACGTTTCTGGGTGTGGATAAAGTCCGGGAATTTCAGCGGGTCACGGATGAAAAACACGGGCGTGTTGTTCCCAACAATGTCCCAGTTGCCTTCCTCGGTGTAGAACTTCAAGGCAAAGCCGCGAGGATCACGCTCGGTATCGGCCGAGCCGCGTTCGCCGCCGACGGTGGAAAATCGCAGGAAGGTCGGCGTTTGTTTGCCAACCGACTCAAAGAGTTTCGCGCTGGTGTACTGGGTGATGTCTCGGGTCACGGTAAAGGTACCGTAAGCGCCCGAGCCCTTGGCATGGACACGACGCTCGGGAATGTTTTCACGATTGAAGTGAGCGAGCTTCTCAATCAGGTGGAAGTCGTCGAGAAGCAGCGGACCACGCGGGCCTGCAGAGCGGGAGTTCTGATTGTCAGCGACGGGAGCGCCACTGGCGGTGGTCAGCGTTATGTTTTGGCTCATGCGCATTCTTCCTCTTCAGTCCTGGAAACTGCCGGCTAATCGGCTGAGAGGGAGTATTGACCATGAACATGACACCATCAAATTCATTAATTGATCAGGATCAATAGAAAATAACTAATAGCTGAGCTGTATGGATAGCGTAACAACTCGCAAAGGGATCACGTTTTTTATGGCCACAAAAAACCGGGCGCTAGGCCCGGTTCTTTGTTTCAGACTGACGTCTTACTCGGCGGATACAGCTTCGCCAGCAGTAGCACGATCAACCAACTCGACGTACGCCATAGGCGCGTTGTCGCCAGCGCGGAAACCGCACTTGAGGATGCGCAGGTAGCCGCCCTCACGGGTAGCGTAACGCTTGCCCAGGTCGTTGAAGAGCTTACCAACGATAGCTTTCGAACGAGTACGGTCGAAAGCCAGACGGCGGTTAGCCAGGCTGTCTGTCTTGGCCAGAGTGATCAGCGGCTCGGCAACGCGGCGCAGTTCTTTGGCTTTTGGCAGAGTAGTTTTGATCAGCTCGTGCTCGAACAGCGACACCGCCATGTTTTGGAACATGGCCTTGCGGTGCGAGCTGGTGCGGCTCAGGTGACGACCACTTTTACGATGACGCATGGTTCATTCCTTACCAAACACAACGTTCGGTGATTACGACGATCAGGCAGTCGCCTTGTCGTCCTTCTTAAGACTTGCAGGCGGCCAGTTGTCGAGGCGCATGCCGAGGGACAGACCGCGGGAGGCCAGAACGTCCTTGATTTCAGTCAAGGATTTCTTGCCCAGGTTCGGAGTCTTCAACAGTTCTACTTCGGTACGCTGAATCAGGTCGCCGATGTAGTAAATGTTTTCCGCCTTAAGGCAGTTAGCCGAACGTACAGTCAGTTCCAGATCGTCAACCGGGCGAAGCAGGATCGGATCGATCTCGTCTTCCTGCTCGATTACCACTGGCTCGCTGTCACCTTTGAGGTCGACGAACGCAGCCAACTGCTGTTGCAGAATGGTTGCAGCACGACGGATAGCCTCTTCAGGATCCAGGGTACCGTTGGTTTCCAGATCAATAACCAGCTTGTCCAGGTTAGTACGCTGCTCGACACGGGCGTTTTCCACCACGTATGCGATACGGCGAACCGGGCTGAACGAAGAGTCTAGCTGCAAGCGACCAATGCTGCGGCTTTCGTCTTCATCGCTCTGACGCGAGTCGGCCGGTTCATAACCACGACCACGAGCTACAACGAGCTTCATGTTCAGGGCGCCGTTAGACGCCAGGTTAGCGATTACGTGATCGGGATTAACGATCTCGACATCATGATCCAGCTGAATATCGGCAGCGGTAACCACCCCCGAACCCTTCTTCGACAAGGTCAGCGTAACTTCGTCACGACCGTGCAGCTTGATGGCCAGACCTTTAAGGTTCAACAGGATTTCAATTACGTCTTCCTGTACACCTTCGATGGCGCTGTACTCGTGGAGCACACCGTCAATCTCGGCCTCGACTACTGCGCAGCCGGGCATTGAGGACAACAGGATGCGGCGCAGCGCGTTGCCCAGGGTGTGGCCAAAACCACGCTCGAGAGGCTCGAGAGTGATCTTGGCGCGGGTTGGACTGACAACCTGCACGTCGATGTGACGGGGTGTCAGGAACTCATTTACCGAAATCTGCATGGATGCACCTATTTTCTAGCCCTTACTTACTTGGAGTAGAGCTCGACAATCAGGCTTTCGTTGATGTCGGCGGACAGATCACTGCGAGCAGGAACGTTCTTGAAAACGCCCGACTTCTTCTCAGCATCTACCTCTACCCATTCTACGCGACCACGTTGGGTGCACAGTTCGAGAGCCTGGCCAATGCGAAGCTGATTCTTTGCTTTCTCGCGAACTGCAACCACGTCACCAGCACGAACCTGGAAGGACGGGACGTTTACGGTCTGACCGTTAACGCTGATGGACTTGTGCGATACCAGCTGACGGGATTCGGCACGAGTCGAACCAAAGCCCATACGGTATACAACGTTGTCCAGACGGCATTCCAGCAGTTGCAGCAGGTTCTCACCGGTTGCGCCTTTTTTGCTGGCAGCAGCTTTGTAGTAGCCGCTGAACTGACGCTCGAGAACGCCATAGATACGACGAACCTTCTGCTTCTCACGCAGTTGGGTGCCGTAGTCGGACTGGCGACCGCGGCGTTGGCCGTGGATACCAGGTGCAGCTTCAATGTTGCACTTCGATTCGATCGCGCGCACGCCGCTCTTCAGGAAGAGATCGGTGCCTTCGCGACGAGCGAGTTTGCATTTTGGACCAATGTAACGAGCCATTCTTTACGATCTCCTGGATTACACGCGGCGCTTCTTCGGCGGACGGCACCCGTTGTGCGGGATTGGCGTCACGTCGGTGATGCTGGCGATCTTGTAGCCACAGCCGTTCAAAGCACGAACTGCGGATTCACGACCTGGACCTGGGCCCTTGACGTTAACGTCGAGGTTTTTCAGGCCGTATTCCAGCGCAGCTTGACCAGCACGTTCAGCAGCTACTTGAGCAGCGAACGGGGTGGACTTGCGGGAACCGCGGAAACCCGAACCACCGGAGGTAGCCCAAGAAAGAGCGTTACCTTGACGGTCGGTGATGGTCACGATGGTGTTGTTAAAAGAAGCATGGATGTGGGCGATGCCATCAACCACTGTCTTTTTAACTTTTTTACGAGGACGAGCAGCAGGTTTTGCCATGATTAAATTCCTGTCGATTCGCTGGGGCGATTACTTGCGGATCGGCTTACGCGGACCTTTACGGGTACGCGCGTTGGTCTTGGTACGCTGACCGCGTACTGGCAGACCACGACGATGACGCAGACCGCGATAGCAACCGAGGTCCATCAAGCGCTTGATTTTCATGTTGATTTCGCGACGCAGGTCACCTTCAGTGGTGAACTTCGCCACTTCGCCACGCAGCTGTTCAATTTGCTCGTCGCTCAGATCCTTGATCTTTGCGGCTGGGTTTACCCCAGTCTCTGCACAGATTTTCTGTGCAGTTGTGCGACCAACACCATAGATGTAGGTCAGCGAGATAACAGTATGCTTGTTATCTGGAATGTTGACGCCTGCAATACGGGCCATTCAGTGGGACTCCAATTGACAGCTACCTACGCCCCGGAAGCCAAGAAATAGGGCGCGAGATAATATCGCTGTAATAACAAATAATCAACCCAGCAGCGCACTAGCTGCTGGGCTTGAAGCACAATCACACTCAGCCTTGGCGCTGTTTGTGACGCGGTTCCGCGCTGCAAATTACTCGAACAACACCTTCGCGGCGAATAATCTTGCAGTTACGGCACAGCTTTTTCACCGATGCACGAACTTTCATCACCAACTCCTCGAACCTTATGGGTCAGCGCAGCATGCCGCTGCCGTAACCCTTCAGGTTGGCTTTCTTCATCAGGGATTCGTACTGGTGCGAAACGAGGTGCGATTGTACTTGGGACATGAAGTCCATCACAACCACGACGACGATCAGCAACGAGGTCCCGCCAAGGTAGAACGGAACGTTTGCTGCAACCACCAGGAACTGGGGCAACAGGCAGACGGCCGTCATATAGAGAGCACCGAACATGGTCAAGCGAGTCAAAACGCCATCAATATAGCGTGCAGACTGCTCACCTGGACGGATGCCCGGAATAAAGGCACCGGACTTCTTCAGGTTTTCCGCTACGTCTTTCGGATTGAACATCAACGCCGTATAGAAGAAGCAGAAGAAAATAATCCCTGCACTAAACAGCAGAATATTCAACGGCTGACCAGGAGCGATCGACTGCGAGATGTCCTGCAACCAGCCCAAACCTTCAGACTGACCAAACCAGGCACCCAACGAAGCCGGAAACAGCAAAATGCTGCTTGCGAAAATAGCCGGAATAACACCGGCCATGTTCACCTTCAGCGGCAAGTGGCTAGTCTGCGCAGCAAAAACCTTGCGGCCCTGCTGACGCTTGGCGTAGTGAACAGCGATACGACGCTGACCACGCTCAATGAACACCACAAAACCGATAATCGCTACTGCCAGCAAACCGATGGCAACCAGGGCGAAGATGTTGATATCACCCTGACGCGCAGACTCGAAAGACTGCCCGATTGCTCTCGGAAGACCGGCGACGATACCCGAAAAAATCAACATCGAGATACCGTTGCCAACACCACGCTCAGTAATCTGCTCACCCAGCCACATCATGAACATTGCGCCAGCCACAAAAGTGGTTACCGCAACGAAATGGAAGCCAAAGTCACCAGTGAACGCAACGCCCTGCCCCGCCAGACCAATGGACATGCCAATAGCCTGAACGAGAGCGAGGACGACAGTGCCGTAGCGGGTGTACTGGCTGATCTTGCGACGGCCAGCTTCACCTTCCTTCTTCAACTGCTCCAGCTGCGGGCTGACGGCTGTCATCAGTTGCATGATGATCGATGCCGAAATGTACGGCATGATCCCCAGCGCAAAGATACTCATCCGCTCCAGCGCGCCGCCGGAAAACATGTTGAACAAGCTAAGAATGGTCCCCTCATTCTGTCGAAACAGGTCCGCGAGTCGGTCCGGGTTGATACCTGGAACCGGGATGTGTGCGCCTATTCGGTAGACGATAATCGCCAGGAACAGAAAACGCAGACGAGCCCAGAGTTCAGACATACCGCCTTTGCCGAGCGCAGAGAGAGCACCTTGCTTAGCCATTTATTCCTCGAACTTGCCGCCAGCTGCTTCGATAGCCGCACGCGCACCTTTGGTGGCGCCGATTCCCTTGCCGATAGTCACAGCGCGAGTCACTTCACCGGACAGCATGATTTTCACACGCTGAACGTTGACGTTGATCACGTTGGCATCTTTCAGGGACTGCACGGTGACGATGTCGCCTTCCACTTTAGCCAGCTCGGACAGACGCACTTCTGCGCGGTCCATGGCTTTCAGAGAAACGAAACCGAACTTCGGCAGGCGACGATGCAGCGGCTGTTGACCGCCTTCAAAGCCTGGAGCGATGGTGCCACCGGAGCGGGAGGTCTGACCTTTGTGACCACGGCCACCAGTCTTACCCAAACCGCTACCGATACCACGGCCCGGACGATGCTTTTCGCGACGGGAACCCGGCGCTGGACTCAGATCATTGAGTTTCATCGATTAACCCTCGACACGCAGCATGTAGTAGGCCTTGTTGATCATCCCGCGATTCTCGGGAGTATCCAGGACTTCTACAGTGTGACCGATGCGACGCAGACCCAGACCCTTAACGCACAGTTTGTGGTTAGGGATGCGGCCGGTCATGCTTTTGATCAGCGTTACTTTTACGGTAGCCATGATCAGAAGATCTCCTGGACGCTTTTGCCACGCTTGGCGGCAATGGATTCAGGGGATTGCATAGCTTTCAAACCTTTGAAAGTGGCGTGAACCACGTTTACCGGGTTAGTCGAGCCGTAGCACTTGGCCAGAACGTTCTGAACGCCAGCAACTTCGAGGACAGCACGCATAGCGCCGCCAGCGATGATACCGGTACCTTCAGAAGCAGGCTGCATGTACACCTTCGAAGCGCCGTGAGCGGACTTCATTGCGTACTGCAGGGTGGTGCCGTTCAGATCAACCTGGATCATGTTGCGGCGAGCAGCTTCCATTGCCTTCTGGATCGCAGCAGGCACTTCACGCGACTTGCCACGGCCGAAGCCAACACGCCCTTTACCATCACCCACCACGGTCAACGCGGTGAAAGTGAAGATACGGCCGCCTTTAACGGTTTTGGCTACGCGGTTAACTTGAACCAGCTTCTCGATGTAGCCTTCGTCGCGCTTTTGGTCGTTATTTGACATAACTTAGAACTCCAGCCCAGCTTCACGAGCAGCATCAGCCAGCGCCTTGACGCGGCCGTGGTACTTGAAGCCAGAGCGGTCGAAAGCCACCTGCGAGACGCCAGCGGCTTTAGCACGCGTAGCGACCAGCTGGCCAACCTTAGTGGCCGCGTCGATGTTGCCGGTGGCACCATCACGCAGTTCTTTATCCAAAGTCGAGGCACTTGCCAGGACTTTGTTGCCGTCGGCCGAAATGACCTGGGCGTAGATGTGCTGCGACGAGCGGAACACGCAGAGACGCACGACTTCGAGTTCGTGCATTTTCAGGCGTGCTTTGCGAGCGCGACGCAGTCGAGTAACTTTTTTGTCGGTCATTTGCTATGCCCTACTTCTTCTTGGCTTCTTTACGACGGACGACTTCGTCCGCGTAGCGCACACCTTTGCCTTTGTACGGCTCTGGTGGACGGAAGTCGCGGATCTCGGCGGCCACTTGACCTACCAGCTGCTTGTCGATGCCCTTGATCAGGATATCGGTCTGGCTAGGAGTCTCAGCGGTGATGCCTTCCGGCAGTTCATAATCCACTGGGTGCGAGAAGCCAAGAGCCAGGTTCAGCACTGTGCCTTTTGCTTGCGCTTTGTAACCAACACCGACCAGCTGGAGCTTGCGCTCGAAGCCTTGGCTTACGCCTTGGACCATGTTGTTTACCAACGCACGAGTGGTACCGGCCATTGCGCGAGTTTGTTGATCGCCATTGCGAGCAGCGAAACGCAGCTCACCAGCTTCTTCAACGATCTCAACGGACGAATGGACGTTCAGTTCGAGAGTGCCCTTGGCACCCTTCACCGAAAGCTGTTGGCCTGCGAATTTTACTTCGACACCGGCTGGCAGCTTAACGGGGTTCTTAGCGACGCGAGACATGCTTATCCCCCCTTAGAACACAGTGCAAAGAACTTCGCCGCCGACACCGGCAGCGCGCGCAGCACGATCAGTCATCACACCTTTGTTGGTGGAGACGATAGACACACCGAGACCGCCACGTACTTTTGGCAGATCATCGACGGACTTGTACTGACGCAGGCCTGGACGGCTAACGCGCTTCACTTCCTCGATGACCGGACGGCCTTCGAAGTACTTCAGCTCGATGGACAGCAGTGGCTTGATTTCGCTGCTGATCTGATAACCCGCAATGTAACCTTCGTCCTTCAGGACTTTGGCAACAGCTACCTTCAAAGTAGAAGATGGCATGCTTACGACGGACTTTTCAGCCATCTGGGCATTACGGATTCGAGTTAGCATGTCCGCTAACGGGTCCTGCATACTCATGGGCTAGACGCTCCTAATACAAAAAAATAAGCCTTGCGGCTACTACCTTCGCCGAGAACATCCGCGCAGAAAAAGCACGGGCTCAGGCGAGCCGGGTATTCTAGACACACCCCACAAATGAATCAAGCCCCAAAAGGGGCTTGATTCAAGTTCAAGGTCACCGGCGGTCAGTATCTTGCGATTCCAACCACCGAGACTTTGACAGTGCTTACCAGCTGGCTTTAACCAGACCAGGTACGTCACCACGCATGGCAGCTTCACGCAGTTTGTTACGGCCCAGGCCGAACTTGCGGTAAACGCCGTGTGGACGACCGGTCAGGCGGCAGCGGTTACGCATGCGCGAAGCGCTTGCATCACGTGGCTGCTTCTGCAGTGCTACGGTAGCTTCCCAACGCGCTTCTGGACTTGCGTTCAGATCAACGATGATAGCTTTCAGCGCTGCACGCTTTTTGGCGTACTTGGCAACCGTGAGCTGACGCTTCAGCTCGCGGTTTTTCATGCTCTTCTTGGCCATTTTCCTACTCCAATCAGTTGCGGAACGGGAATTTGAAAGCACGCAGCAGAGCGCGGCCTTCATCATCGTTCTTGGCAGTGGTGGTCAGGGTAATGTCCAGACCGCGGAGAGCATCGATCTTGTCGTAGTCGATTTCCGGGAAGATGATCTGCTCTTTCACGCCCATGCTGTAGTTACCACGACCATCGAAGGACTTGGCATTCAGGCCGCGGAAGTCGCGAACCCGAGGCAGGGAGATCGACAGCAGACGATCCAGGAACTCGTACATACGCTCACGGCGCAGGGTCACTTTGACACCGATCGGCCAACCTTCACGGACTTTAAAGCCAGCGATGGATTTGCGAGCGTAGGTCACAACGACTTTCTGGCCGGTGATCTTTTCCAGGTCAGCAACAGCGTGCTCGATGACTTTTTTGTCGCCGATCGCTTCGCCCAGACCCATGTTCAGGGTGATTTTGGTAACGCGCGGAACTTCCATCACGTTCGAAAGCTTAAGTTCTTCCTTAAGTTTCGGAGCGATTTCCTTCCGGTAAATCTCTTTTAGTCGTGCCATGGTCTTCTACCTAGCAGTGTTCAAGCATCAACCGCTTTTTGGGTCGACTTGAAGACACGAATTTTCTTACCGTCTTCTACTTTGAAACCAACGCGGTCAGCCTTGTTGGTTTCGCCGTTGAAGATGGCGACGTTGGAAGCGTGCAATGGCGCTTCTTTCTCGACGATACCGCCCTGTACGCCCGACATCGGGTTAGGCTTGGTATGACGCTTGACCAGGTTCAGACCACCAACAACCAGACGGTTGTCAGCAAGAACCTTCAGCACCTTACCGCGCTTACCTTTGTCTTTGCCGGCGATCACGATGATCTCGTCGTCACGACGAATCTTTTGCATGTCGGATCTCCTTACAGCACTTCTGGGGCGAGCGAGACGATCTTCATGAACTTCTCGGTACGAAGTTCACGGGTCACTGGCCCAAAGATACGGGTGCCGATCGGCTCTTGCTTGGTGTTCAACAGAACAGCAGCGTTGCCATCAAAGCGGATAATGGAGCCGTCAGCACGGCGAACGCCGTGGCGAGTGCGGACTACAACAGCAGTCATCACTTGGCCTTTTTTCACTTTACCGCGAGGAATTGCTTCCTTGACGGTTACTTTGATGATGTCACCGATACCAGCGTAACGACGATGGGAGCCACCCAGCACCTTGATGCACATAACGCGGCGTGCGCCGCTGTTATCGGCCACATCGAGCATGGATTGAGTCTGAATCATATAATTTCTCCGACCCCTAGTCCTTAGACTTCCACAGCGCGTTCGAGAACATCAACCAGCGCCCAAGACTTGGTCTTGGCCAGCGGACGAGTTTCACGAATAGTGACTTTGTCGCCGATGTGGCACTGATTGGTTTCGTCGTGCGCGTGCAGCTTAGTCGAACGCTTAACGTATTTACCGTAGATCGGGTGCTTAACGCGACGCTCGATCAGAACGGTGATGGTTTTGTCCATCTTGTCGCTGACAACACGGCCAGTCAGCGTACGGACAGTCTTTTCGGCTTCAGCCATGATCACTTACCTGCCTGCTGGTTGAGCACAGTTTTCACGCGAGCGATGTCACGCTTAACTTGCGAGAGCAGATGAGACTGCCCCAACTGGCCAGTTGCTTTCTGCATACGCAGATTGAACTGGTCGCGCAGCAAGCCGAGCAGTTGCTCGTTCAGCTGCTGTGCGGATTTTTCACGAAGTTCATTCGCTTTCATCACATCACCGTCCGTTTAACAAAGGAGGTGGCGAGCGGCAGCTTTGCAGCAGCCAGGGCGAAAGCCTCACGCGCCAGCTCTTCAGAAACACCCTCGATTTCATACAGGACTTTGCCTGGCTGAATCTGGGCAACCCAGTATTCCACGTTACCCTTACCTTTACCCATCCGCACTTCGAGAGGCTTCTTGGAGATCGGCTTGTCCGGGAATACACGGATCCAGATCTTGCCACCACGTTTTACGTGACGGGTCAGAGCACGACGCGCTGACTCGATCTGACGAGCGGTGAGACGACCACGAGCTACAGACTTCAGCGCGAACTCGCCGAAGCTGACTTTGCTACCGCGCAGTGCCAGACCACGGTTGTGGCCGGTCATCTGCTTGCGGAACTTCGTACGCTTAGGTTGCAACATTTGGCGTACCCCTTACTTAGCAGCTTTTTTACGAGGCGCTGGTGCTTGTGGTTTCAGTTCTTCTTGGCGACCACCAATTACTTCGCCTTTGAAGATCCAAACCTTTACACCGATCACACCGTAAGTGGTGTGAGCTTCGTAGTTGGCATAGTCGATGTCGGCACGCAGGGTGTGCAGTGGCACACGACCTTCGCGATACCATTCAGTACGTGCGATTTCAGCACCGCCGAGACGACCGCTCACTTGGATTTTGATGCCCTTGGCACCAATGCGCATGGCGTTCTGTACTGCGCGCTTCATAGCGCGACGGAACATTACGCGACGCTCCAGCTGCTGAGCTACGCTCTGCGCAACCAGCATACCGTCGAGTTCCGGCTTGCGGATCTCTTCGATATTGATGTGCACAGGCACACCCATTTGCTTGGTCAGGTCCTGACGCAGCTTCTCAACATCTTCACCTTTCTTCCCGATAACGATACCTGGACGAGCGGTGTGGATGGTGATGCGTGCAGTTTGGGCCGGACGATGGATATCGATACGGCTTACGGACGCGCTTTTTAGTTTGTCTTGGAGATACTCACGCACATTCAGATCTGCGAGCAAATAGTCCGCATAAGTCCGACCGTCTGCGTACCAGACGGAGGTGTGCTCCTTGACGATTCCCAGGCGAATGCCAATGGGATGTACTTTCTGACCCATCTCTTCGACTCCGTTACTTGTCAGCAACCTTGACAGTGATATGGCAAGACCGCTTGACGATGCGATCAGCACGGCCTTTGGCACGTGGCATGATGCGCTTCAGCGAACGCCCTTCGTTGACGAAAACAGTGCTGACCTTCAGGTCATCAACGTCTGCGCCTTCGTTATGCTCGGCGTTGGCTACGGCCGACTCCAGCACTTTCTTCATGATCTCGGCGGCTTTCTTACTGCTGAAAGCCAACAGGTTGAGCGCTTCGCCCACCTTTTTCCCGCGGATCTGGTCGGCGACCAAGCGGGCTTTTTGGGCGGAGATTCGAGCGCCCGACAACTTAGCGGCTACTTCCATTTCCTAACCCCTTAACGCTTGGCTTTCTTGTCTGCCACGTGCCCGCGATAAGTGCGGGTACCGGCGAACTCGCCCAGTTTGTGGCCGACCATGTCTTCGTTCACGAGAACTGGGACGTGCTGACGACCGTTGTGTACTGCGATGGTCAGACCGACCATTTGTGGCAGGATCATCGAACGACGCGACCAGGTTTTCACCGGTTTGCGATCGTTCTTCTCCGCCGCCACTTCGATCTTCTTCAGTAGGTGAAGATCGATAAAAGGACCTTTTTTCAGAGAACGTGGCACTGTCGTATCCCTCTATTTACTTGCGACGACGGACGATCATTTTGTCGGTACGCTTATTACCACGAGTCTTCGCGCCCTTAGTCGGGAAGCCCCATGGCGATACCGGATGACGACCACCAGAGGTACGACCTTCACCACCACCATGTGGGTGGTCAACCGGGTTCATGGCAACACCACGAACGGTTGGGCGAACGCCACGCCAGCGTTTGGCACCAGCTTTACCCAGCGAACGCAGGCTGTGCTCGGAGTTCGAGACTTCGCCCAGGGTCGCGCGGCACTCAGCCAGCACTTTACGCATCTCACCGGAACGCAGACGCAGGGTCACGTAGACACCTTCGCGAGCGATCAACTGAGCCGAAGCACCAGCGGAGCGAGCGATTTGCGCGCCTTTGCCTGGCTTCAATTCGATGCCGTGTACGGTGCTACCAACTGGAATGTTACGCAGTTGCAGGGAGTTGCCTGGCTTGATTGGAGCCAAAGCACCTGCGATCAGCTGGTCGCCAGCGCTCACGCCTTTAGGGGCGATGATGTAGCGACGCTCGCCATCTGCGTACAGCAGCAGAGCAATGTGAGCAGTACGGTTTGGATCGTATTCGATACGCTCGACAGTGGCAGCGATGCCATCTTTGTCGTTACGACGGAAGTCGACCAGACGATAATGCTGCTTATGACCACCACCAATGTGACGAGTGGTAATACGGCCATTGTTGTTACGACCACCAGACTTCGATTTTTTCTCGAGCAGCGGTGCGTGAGGAGCGCCTTTGTGCAGCTCCTGGTTGACCACCTTGACCACAAAACGGCGGCCAGGGGAAGTCGGTTTGCATTTAACGATTGCCATGATGCACCCCTTCCTTACTCAGCACTGCTGCTGAAATCGAGATCTTGGCCTGGCTGAAGGGAGATAACTGCCTTCTTCCAGTCATTACGCTTGCCCAGACCGCGAGCAGTGCGCTTGCTCTTACCCAGAACGTTCAGGGTAGTAACACGCTCTACTTTCACGCTGAACAGGCTTTCGACGGCCTTCTTGATTTCCAGCTTGGTTGCGTCAGTAGCAACCTTGAAAACGAACTGGCCTTTCTTGTCAGCCAGAACCGTAGCCTTCTCGGAAACGTGCGGGCCAAGCAGAACTTTAAATACGCGTTCCTGGTTCATCCCAGCAGCTCCTCGAATTTCTTCACGGCCGACACAGTGATCAACACTTTGTCGTATGCGATCAGACTAACTGGATCGGAACCTTGCACGTCACGTACATCTACGTGTGGCAGGTTACGAGCAGCCAGGTACAGGTTCTGATCAACAGCGTCCGACACGATCAGAACGTCGGTCAGGCTCATGTTGTTCAGTTTGCCCAGCAGATCTTTGGTTTTCGGAGTTTCAACAGCGAAATCCTGAACCACGACCAGACGATCAGTACGCACCAGCTCAGCAAGGATGGAACGCATTGCTGCGCGATACATCTTCTTGTTCAGCTTCTGGGAGTGATCTTGTGGACGAGCTGCGAAAGTGGTGCCGCCGCCGCGCCAGATTGGGCTACGGATAGTACCGGCACGAGCACGGCCAGTACCTTTCTGACGCCATGGGCGCTTACCACCACCACGAACGTCGGAACGGGTCTTTTGCTGCTTGCTACCTTGACGGCCGCCGGCCATGTAGGCCACGACTGCTTGGTGAACCAGCGTCTCGTTGAATTCGCCGCCAAATGTCAGTTCGGAAACTTCGATCGCTTGAGCGTCATTTACATTTAATTGCATGTCAGCTTCCCCTTAACCGCGAGCCTTGGCTGCTGGACGTACAACCAGGTTGCCGCCAGTAGCGCCAGGAACAGCGCCCTTGACCAACAACAGATTGCGTTCAGCGTCCACGCGCACTACTTCCAGGGACTGCACGGTCACGCGCTCAGCGCCCATATGACCGGACATTTTTTTGCCCTTGAATACACGACCAGGAGTCTGGCACTGGCCGATAGAGCCTGGGACGCGGTGGGATACGGAGTTACCGTGGGTGTTATCTTGCCCGCGGAAGTTCCAACGCTTGATCGTACCCTGGAAGCCTTTACCTTTGGACTGACCGGTTACATCAACCAGTTGACCAGCGGCGAAGATTTCAGCGTTGATCAGATCGCCAGCCTGGTACTCGCCTTCTTCAAGACGGAATTCCATGGTGGTGCGACCAGCGGCAACGTTCGCCTTGGCGAAGTGGCCAGCCTGAGCTGCTGTTACACGCGAAGCGCGACGCTCGCCGACAGTGACTTGCACTGCACGATAGCCATCGGTCTCTTCAGTTTTGAACTGGGTGACGCGATTCGGCTCGATCTCAATGACCGTGACCGGAATGGAGACACCTTCTTCGGTGAAAATACGGGTCATACCGCATTTACGACCGACTACACCAATAGTCATGTTGTAAACCTCATGAGTGTACGGGGCTTTCACCCGCTATGGCCGCCCATTTCAGAGCGTTACACGACTAAGACCGAGTCTTAGCCGAGGCTGATCTGCACTTCCACACCGGCCGCAAGATCAAGCTTCATAAGTGCATCAACGGTTTTATCCGTTGGCTGGACGATGTCCAGAACGCGCTTATGAGTACGGATCTCGTACTGGTCACGCGCGTCTTTGTTGACGTGCGGGGAGACCAGAACGGTGAACCGCTCTTTACGGGTAGGCAGTGGAATTGGACCACGCACTTGAGCACCAGTACGTTTCGCGGTTTCCACGATTTCCTGGGTGGATTGGTCGATCAGGCGATGGTCAAAAGCCTTCAACCTGATACGGATTTGCTGATTTTGCATTGGATTTCAGACTCCGGCTGCTATTCCCAGCGAGCGCAATACGCCCGTTAAAAGGAGGCGCAATTCTATAGAGGGGCCACCATAGTGTCAACCCAATAAAAAAGCCCCCGCTGAGCGGGGGCTTTTTCAAGTCATCACTTATTAAGCGATGATTTTGGCTACGACGCCAGCGCCGACGGTACGACCGCCTTCACGGATAGCGAAACGCAGACCATCTTCCATTGCGATGGTTTTGATCAGGGTAACAGTCATCTGAATGTTATCGCCTGGCATTACCATTTCAACGCCTTCCGGCAGTTCGCAGTTACCGGTCACGTCAGTGGTACGGAAGTAGAACTGTGGACGGTAGCCTTTGAAGAACGGAGTGTGACGACCGCCTTCTTCTTTGCTCAACACATACACTTCTGCAGTGAAAGTGGTGTGCGGCTTAACCGAACCCGGCTTAACCAGAACCTGACCACGCTCAACGTCGTCACGCTTGGTACCACGCAGCAGAACGCCGCAGTTCTCGCCAGCACGACCTTCGTCCAGCAGCTTGCGGAACATCTCAACACCGGTGCAGGTGGTGGTGGTGGTGTCACGCAGACCAACGATTTCCAGAGCGTCTTGAACGCGAACGATACCGCGCTCGATACGACCAGTCACAACAGTACCGCGACCGGAGATCGAGAATACGTCTTCGATTGGCATCAGGAACGGCTTGTCGGTCAGACGAACTGGTTCTGGGATGTAGGTATCCAGAGTTTCAACCAGCTTACGAACGGCAGTGGTGCCCATTTCGTTGTCGTCTTTGCCTTCCAGAGCCATACGAGCCGAACCAATGATGATCGGAGTGTCGTCGCCTGGGAAGTCGTAGGTGCTCAGCAGGTCGCGAACTTCCATCTCAACCAGTTCCAGCAGCTCAGCGTCGTCTACCAGGTCAGCCTTGTTCAGGAAAACCACGATGTACGGAACGCCTACCTGACGGGACAGCAGGATGTGTTCACGGGTTTGTGGCATCGGACCATCAGCGGCCGAGCAAACCAGGATCGCGCCGTCCATCTGGGCAGCACCGGTGATCATGTTCTTCACGTAGTCAGCGTGACCTGGGCAGTCAACGTGAGCGTAGTGACGAATAGTCGAGTTGTACTCAACGTGCGCGGTGTTGATGGTGATACCACGAGCTTTTTCTTCTGGAGCGCTGTCGATCTTGTCGAACTCAACGATTGCAGAACCGAAAACTTCGGAGCAAACGCGAGTCAGAGCAGCGGTCAGAGTGGTTTTACCGTGGTCAACGTGACCGATGGTGCCAACGTTGACGTGAGGTAGGGAACGATCAAATTTTTCTTTAGCCACGACAATTAACTCCTTGCCTAAAGGACTGAATCAGCCTTGTTTTTTGGTAACGGTTTCGACGATGTGCGACGGAGCCGTATTGTATTTTTTGAATTCCATAGAGTAGCTTGCGCGACCTTGGGACATGGAGCGAACGTCGGTTGCGTAACCGAACATCTCACCCAGCGGAACTTCGGCACGAATTACTTTGCCGGAGACCGTGTCTTCCATACCCAGGATCATGCCGCGACGACGGTTAAGGTCGCCCATCACGTCACCCATATAGTCTTCAGGCGTAACAACCTCTACCGCCATGATCGGCTCAAGCAGCTCACCACCGCCCTTCTGGGCCAGCTGTTTGGTCGCCATGGAAGCAGCCACCTTAAACGCCATCTCGTTGGAGTCGACGTCGTGGTAAGAACCATCGAACACGGTTGCCTTCAGGCCGATCAGCGGATAGCCGGCAACAACGCCGTTCTTCATCTGCTCTTCGATACCCTTCTGGATAGCCGGGATGTATTCCTTAGGAACAACACCACCTACTACTTCGTTCACGAATTGCAGACCTTCCTGACCTTCGTCAGCAGGAGCAAAACGGATCCAGCAATGACCGAACTGGCCACGACCACCGGATTGACGAACGAACTTGCCTTCGATTTCGCAGTTCTTCGTGATGCGCTCACGATAGGAAACCTGAGGCTTGCCGATGTTGGCTTCAACGTTGAACTCACGGCGCATCCGGTCAACCAGGATGTCCAGGTGCAACTCACCCATACCCGAGATGATCGTTTGACCAGTCTCTTCGTCGGTTTTTACGCGGAAAGACGGGTCTTCCTGAGCAAGTTTGCCCAGTGCGATGCCCATTTTTTCCTGGTCATCCTTGGTCTTTGGCTCAACGGCAACCGAAATAACCGGCTCCGGGAAGTCCATGCGAACCAGGATGATTGGCTTGTCAGCGTTGCACAAGGTTTCACCAGTGGTGACGTCCTTCATGCCGATCAGGGCCGCGATGTCGCCAGCGCGTACTTCCTTGATCTCTTCACGGGCGTTTGCGTGCATTTGCACCATACGACCCACGCGCTCTTTCTTGCCTTTAACCGAGTTGATCACGCCGTCGCCGGATGCCAACACGCCCGAGTAAACGCGGACGAAAGTCAAAGTACCCACGAATGGGTCGGTAGCGATCTTGAACGCCAGAGCCGAGAACGGCTCGTTGTCGTCTGCGTGACGCTCCATCTGAACTTCTTCGTCATCCGGGTCGGAACCCTTGATGGCTGGAATGTCAGTTGGTGCAGGCAGGTAGTCGATAACGGCGTCGAGAACCAGGGGAACACCCTTGTTCTTGAACGAAGAACCGCAAACAGCCAGGACGATTTCGCCAGCGATAGTACGCTGACGCAGAGCGGCCTTGATTTCCTCGATGGTGAGCTCTTCGCCCTCGAGGTACTTGTTCATCAGCTCTTCGCTGGCTTCGGCCGCAGCCTCAACCATGTTGCTGCGCCACTCTTCAGCCAACTCCTGCAGTTCAGCAGGGATAGCTTCGCGACGTGGAGTCATACCCTTGTCAGCATCGTTCCAGTAAACCGCTTCCATGGTCATCAGATCGATCTGACCCTGGAAGTTGTCTTCGGAACCGATAGCCAACTGGATAGGCACTGGAGTGTGACCCAAGCGCTGCTTGATCTGAGCAATTACGCGCAGGAAGTTTGCACCGGCACGGTCCATCTTGTTCACGTAAACGATACGTGGAACACCGTACTTGTTGGCTTGACGCCATACGGTTTCGGACTGCGGCTCAACACCGGAAGTACCACAGAACACAACGACCGCGCCGTCGAGTACACGCAGGGAACGCTCAACTTCAATAGTGAAGTCTACGTGGCCCGGGGTATCGATGACGTTGAAGCGGTATTGGTCCTTGTGCTGCTTCGCAGAACCCTGCCAGAAGGCGGTAATGGCAGCAGAAGTAATGGTAATACCACGCTCCTGCTCCTGAACCATCCAGTCCGTGGTCGCGGCGCCGTCATGCACCTCGCCCATCTTGTGGCTTTTGCCTGTGTAAAAAAGGACGCGCTCGGTGGTGGTGGTTTTACCAGCATCCACGTGAGCGACGATACCGATGTTACGGTAGCGGCTAATCGGAGTAGTACGAGCCATAAAGCCCTCGCAAAGTGAGTGAAGCTGAAATTAGAAGCGGTAGTGCGAGAAAGCTTTGTTGGCTTCGGCCATACGGTGCACGTCTTCACGCTTCTTAACTGCTGCACCTTTACCTTCAGCAGCATCCAGCAGCTCGCCAGCCAAACGCAGAGCCATGGACTTCTCGCCGCGCTTGCGGGCGAAGTCTACCAACCAGCGCATTGCCAGAGCGTTACGACGGGACGGACGAACTTCAACCGGAACCTGGTAAGTAGCACCACCAACGCGGCGCGACTTCACTTCGACCAGCGGAGCGATGGCGTCGAGTGCTTTTTCGAAGAGTTCCAGGGGATCGGTGCCGTTCTTACGAGCCGCAACGGTTTCCAGGGCACCATAAACGATACGCTCGGCAACGGCTTTCTTGCCGCTTTCCATAACGTGGTTCATGAATTTGGCGAGGATTTGGCTTCCGTATTTCGGATCGTCCAGAATCTCACGCTTTGCTGCTACGCGACGTCTTGGCATTGATAAGCCCTCAAACGGTCTTCAGGTTAGCCCGGGACAGATCCTGTGGATGCGTGCCCGACCTTACTCTTATCGACTCAATAAAATGAAAATCTGCAAAACGGCCGATTACTTCGGACGCTTGGTACCGTACTTCGAACGACCCTGGTTACGGCCTTTAACGCCGGAAGTATCCAAGGAGCCGCGAACGGTGTGGTAACGAACACCTGGCAAGTCTTTTACACGACCGCCGCGGATCAGTACCACGCTGTGCTCTTGCAGGTTGTGGCCTTCACCACCGATGTACGAGGAAACCTCGAAACCGTTGGTCAGACGCACACGGCATACTTTACGCAGTGCCGAGTTAGGTTTTTTCGGCGTAGTGGTGTACACACGGGTGCACACGCCACGACGTTGCGGGCAGTTCTGCAGCGCAGGTACGTCGGATTTCTCGACGATACGCTTACGCGGCTGACGTACCAGCTGGTTGATAGTTGCCATCTACTAGCTCCACTGTTGTCTTGCGACGCTATTGTCTTACAAGAAAAGCAAAATGGCAGGAACGAATTCCCGCCAAATTTAGGGGATCAAGAGTCTAAAGAGGATCTTGGTCCCAGTCAAGGCAAGGCCCCGACCTCCCCCTTCATCAAACCGGGACAATAATGTCTCGGTCCGACGAACGGGGCAGCCAGGGCCCGGCACTTATTTATCGCAGAACTCAGTTACCACTCGAGTTCAGCGCTTCGGTCAGCGCAGCTTCCACTTCACTGGCGCTTACGCGCAACGGCTTGTCTGCATCACGGCGACGCTTACGCTCGCTGTGATACGCCAGACCGGTACCTGCCGGGATCAAACGACCCACGACCACGTTTTCTTTCAGGCCGCGCAGGTAATCGCGCTTGCCGGTTACCGCCGCTTCGGTCAGTACGCGAGTGGTTTCCTGGAAGGAAGCCGCCGAGATGAACGATTCGGTGGACAACGACGCCTTGGTGATACCCAGCAGAACGCGAGTGAACTTGGAGACAAACTTGTCTTCGCCGCTCAGACGCTCGTTCTCTACCAGTACGTGAGTCAACTCCATCTGGTCGCCCTTGATGAAGCTGGAATCGCCGGATTCAGCGATTTCAACTTTACGCAGCATCTGACGCAGGATGGTCTCGATGTGCTTATCGTTGATCTTCACGCCTTGCAGACGGTAAACGTCCTGGATCTCGTTGACGATGTACTTGGCCAGCGCACTTACACCCAGCAGACGCAGGATGTCGTGTGGGTCGCTAGGACCGTCGGAGATAACTTCGCCGCGGTTTACCTGTTCGCCTTCGAACACGTTCAGGTGACGCCACTTCGGAATCAGCTCTTCGTACGGATCGCTACCGTCGTTCGGTGTAATAACCAGACGGCGCTTGCCCTTGGTCTCTTTACCGAACGCGATGGTGCCGCTGACTTCAGCCAGAATCGACGCTTCTTTCGGACGACGAGCTTCGAACAAGTCGGCAACACGCGGCAGACCACCGGTGATGTCGCGAGTTTTCGAGGTTTCTTGCGGGATACGAGCGATAACATCACCGATCGCGATCCGCGCACCGTCCGCAACACCGACCAGGGCGTTGGCTGGCAGGAAGTACTGAGCGATTACGTCAGTGCCTGGCAGCAACAGATCCTTGCCGTTGTCATCGACCATCTTCACAGCAGGACGGATGTCTTTGCCGGCAGCTGGACGATCTTTCGGATCGAGTACTTCAATGTTGGTCATACCGGTCAATTCGTCAGTCTGACGCTTGATCGTGATGCCTTCTTCCATGCCCACGTAGGTCACGGTACCTTTCATTTCGGTAACGATTGGGTGAGTGTGCGGATCCCACTTGGCCACGATTGCGCCAGCGTCGACCTTGTCACCTTCTTTAACCGAAATCACAGCACCGTACGGCAGCTTGTAACGCTCGCGCTCACGACCGAAGTCATCCGCGATTGCCAGCTCACCGGAACGGGACACAGCCACCAGGTGACCATCCACACGCTCAACGTGCTTCAGGTTATGCAGACGGACGGTACCGCCATTCTTGACCTGAACGCTGTCGGCCGCAGAGGTCCGGCTTGCCGCACCACCGATGTGGAACGTACGCATCGTCAGCTGGGTACCCGGCTCACCGATGGACTGGGCAGCGATAACGCCAACCGATTCACCAATGTTCACCTGGTGACCACGGGCCAGATCACGGCCGTAGCACTTGGCGCAAATACCGTAGCGGGTTTCGCAACTGATCGGCGAACGCACGATCACTTCGTCGATGCTGTTCAGCTCGATGAACTCGACCCACTTCTCGTCGACCAGAGTGCCCGCAGGAACGATGACGTCCTCGGTGCCAGGCTTGAATACGTCACGAGCAATAACACGGCCCAATACGCGCTCACCCAACGGCTCTACAACGTCACCGCCTTCAATGTGCGGAGTCATCAGCAGGCCGTGCTCGGTGCCGCAATCGATCTCGGTTACAACCAGATCTTGCGCCACGTCTACCAGACGACGAGTCAGGTAGCCGGAGTTCGCAGTTTTCAACGCGGTATCCGCCAGACCTTTACGAGCACCGTGAGTGGAGATGAAGTACTGGAGTACGCTCAAACCTTCACGGAAGTTCGCAGTAATCGGCGTCTCAATGATGGAGCCGTCCGGCTTGGCCATCAGACCACGCATACCGGCCAGCTGACGAATCTGTGCTGCGGAACCCCGCGCACCCGAGTCAGCCATCATGTACATCGAGTTGAACGATTCTTGCTCGACTTCGTTGCCATGACGGTCGATGACCTTCTCTTTCGAGAGGTTAGCCATCATCGCCTTGGATACTTCGTCGTTCGCCTTGGACCAAAGGTCGATCACTTTGTTGTACTTCTCGCCCTGGGTTACCAGGCCGGAGGCGTACTGACTTTCGATCTCTTTCACTTCATCGGTAGCGGCACCGATGATGCGGGCTTTTTCATCCGGGATAACGAAGTCGTTAACGCCGATGGATACGCCGGAAATGGTCGAATAGGCAAAACCGGTGTACATCAACTGGTCAGCGAAGATCACGGTCTCTTTCAGACCAACCACGCGGTAGCACTGGTTGATCAGCTTGGAGATCGCCTTTTTCTTCATCGGCAGGTTGACGACGTCATACGACAGACCTTTTGGCACAACCTGGAACAACAGCGCACGGCCGACAGTGGTGTCGACGATACGAGTGTTGGTCACGCTGCCGCCATCACGGTCGTTGACGGTTTCGTTGATCCGTACTTTGACCTTGGCGTGCAGTGCAGCTTCGCCGGCACGGAACACACGGTCGACTTCCTGCAGATCCGCGAACACACGACCTTCGCCCTTGGCGTTGATCGCTTCACGGGTCATGTAGTACAGACCCAATACAACGTCCTGCGACGGAACGATGATTGGCTCACCGTTGGCTGGCGACAGAATGTTGTTGGTCGACATCATCAACGCGCGCGCTTCCAGCTGGGCTTCCAGCGTCAGCGGTACGTGCACGGCCATTTGGTCGCCGTCGAAGTCGGCGTTGTACGCGGCGCAGACCAGCGGGTGCAGCTGGATAGCCTTACCTTCGATCAGAACCGGTTCAAACGCCTGGATACCCAGACGGTGAAGGGTCGGTGCACGGTTGAGGAGCACTGGGTGTTCGCGAATCACTTCGGCGAGAACGTCCCAAACCTCTGGCAGTTCACGCTCGACCATCTTCTTCGCTGCTTTGATGGTGGTAGCGAGACCACGCATTTCCAGCTTGCCGAAAATGAACGGTTTGAACAGCTCGAGCGCCATCTTCTTCGGCAGACCGCACTGGTGCAGACGAAGGGTCGGACCCACGGTAATTACCGAACGACCGGAGTAGTCAACACGCTTACCGAGCAAGTTCTGACGGAAACGACCCTGCTTACCCTTGATCATGTCAGCCAGGGATTTCAGAGGACGCTTGTTCGAACCGGTGATAGCGCGGCCACGACGACCGTTGTCGAGCAGTGCGTCGACAGCTTCCTGCAACATACGCTTTTCGTTGCGCACGATGATGTCCGGAGCGGACAGATCCAGCAGGCGCTTCAAACGGTTGTTACGGTTGATCACTCGACGATACAGATCGTTGAGGTCGGAAGTCGCGAAACGACCGCCATCCAGTGGGACCAGCGGACGCAGATCTGGCGGCAGAACCGGCAGAACGGTCAACACCATCCACTCTGGCAGGTTGCCGGAACCCTGGAAGGCTTCCATCAACTTCAGACGCTTGGACAGCTTCTTGATCTTGGTTTCCGAGTTGGTTTGCGGAATTTCTTCGCGCAGACGGCCAATCTCGTGTTCCAGGTCGATAGCGTGCAGCAGTTCACGGACAGCTTCGGCACCCATGCGGGCATCGAAATCGTCACCGAACTCTTCCAGCGCTTCGAAGTACTGCTCGTCGTTGAGCAACTGACCTTTTTCAAGGGTGGTCATGCCTGGATCGATAACGACATAGCTCTCGAAGTAGAGAACGCGCTCGATATCACGCAGGGTCATGTCCATCAGCAAGCCGATACGGGACGGCAGCGATTTCAGGAACCAGATGTGGGCAACCGGCGAAGCCAGTTCGATGTGCGCCATGCGCTCACGACGAACTTTTGCCAGTGCAACTTCAACGCCGCACTTCTCGCAGATCACACCACGATGCTTCAAGCGCTTGTACTTACCGCACAGGCACTCGTAATCCTTTACCGGGCCAAAGATCTTGGCGCAGAACAGGCCGTCACGCTCAGGCTTGAACGTACGGTAGTTGATGGTTTCCGGCTTTTTAACTTCACCGAACGACCACGAACGGATCATCTCAGGCGATGCCAATCCAATACGGATGGCGTCGAACTCTTCGACTTGACCCTGGTTTTTCAGCAAATTCAGTAGGTCTTTCAAGGCCTTTCCTCCTGGCGGAGCAGAGAGCGGGCAATCCTGCCCCGCTCTCGATTCACGTCACGTGTTATTCGGTTTCCAGATCGATATCGATGCCGAGGGAACGAATTTCCTTGATCAACACGTTGAAGGACTCGGGCATGCCCGGCTCCATACGGTGATCGCCATCCACGATGTTCTTGTACATCTTGGTACGGCCGTTCACATCGTCCGACTTCACTGTGAGCATTTCTTGCAGAGTGTAAGCGGCACCGTATGCTTCCAGTGCCCAGACCTCCATCTCCCCGAAACGCTGACCACCGAACTGCGCCTTACCACCCAGCGGCTGCTGGGTAACCAGGCTGTACGAACCGGTAGAACGCGCGTGCATCTTGTCGTCTACCAAGTGGTTCAGCTTCAGCATGTACATGTAGCCAACGGTAACCGGACGTTCGAACTTGTTGCCGGTACGGCCGTCGGTCAGCTGCATCTGGCCGCTTTCTGGCAGATCCGCCAGTTTCAGCATGGCCTTGATTTCGCTTTCCTTGGCGCCGTCGAACACTGGAGTGGCCATAGGCACACCACCACGCAGGTTCTTCGCCAGATCCAGGATTTCCTGGTCGGAGAAGTCGTCCAGGCTCTCTTGACGCCCGCCGATCTCGTTGTAGATCTCGTGCAGGAACTTACGCAGCTCAGCGACTTTGCGCTGCTCTTCGACCATCCGGTTGATCTTCTCGCCCAGCCCCTTGGCCGCAAGGCCCAGGTGAGTTTCGAGAATCTGACCAACGTTCATACGCGAAGGTACGCCCAGTGGGTTGAGGACCACGTCGACCGGGGTGCCATTGGCATCGTGCGGCATGTCTTCAACCGGCATGATCACGGAGACCACACCCTTGTTACCGTGACGACCGGCCATCTTGTCGCCCGGCTGGATGCGACGACGGATTGCCAGGTAGACCTTAACGATTTTCAGCACGCCTGGAGCCAGGTCATCGCCCTGCTGCAGTTTGCGCTTCTTGTCTTCGAACTTGTCATCCAGCAGACGGCGACGATCAACGATGTAGGCCTGGGCCTTCTCGAGCTGCTCGTTCAGAGCATCTTCAGCCATGCGCAGCTTGAACCACTGGCCGTGCTCGAGACCGTCGAGTACTTCGTCGGTGATGTCCTGGCCTTTCTTCAGACCGGCGCCGCCTTCGGCTTTGTGGCCGACCAGAGCGGAACGCAGACGTTCGAAAGTAGCACCTTCAACGATGCGGAACTCTTCGTTCAGGTCCTTGCGGATCTCGTCCAGCTGGGACTTCTCGATCGACAACGCACGAGCGTCACGCTCAACGCCGTCGCGGGTGAAGACCTGTACGTCGATGACAGTACCTTTGGTGCCGGTAGGCACGCGCAGGGAGGTGTCTTTAACGTCGCTGGCTTTTTCACCGAAGATCGCACGCAGCAGTTTTTCTTCCGGAGTCAGTTGGGTCTCGCCTTTCGGAGTGACCTTACCGACCAGGATGTCGCCTGCGCCAACTTCAGCACCTACGTAAACGATACCGGCTTCGTCCAGCTTATTCAGTGCAGCTTCACCCACGTTCGGGATGTCCGCAGTGATTTCCTCTGGGCCAAGCTTGGTGTCACGGGCCACACAGGTCAGTTCCTGAATGTGGATCGTGGTGAAACGGTCTTCCTGAACAACGCGTTCCGACAGGCAGATGGAGTCTTCGAAGTTGAAGCCGTTCCATGCCATGAAGGCGATACGCATGTTCTGACCCAGCGCCAGTTCACCCATGTCGGTGGACGGACCGTCGGCCATGATGTCGCTACGCTGAACCCGATCACCCTTGCTCACCAGCGGACGCTGGTTGATGCAGGTGTTCTGGTTGGAGCGGGTGTACTTGGTCAGGTTGTAGATGTCGACACCGGCTTCACCGGTTTCAACTTCGTCATCGGCAACACGAACCACGATACGGCTGGCGTCGACGGAGTCGATCACGCCGCCACGACGAGCCACGACGCAAACGCCGGAGTCACGGGCTACGTTCCGCTCCATGCCGGTACCTACCAGCGGCTTGTCAGCGCGCAGGGTTGGTACAGCTTGACGCTGCATGTTCGAACCCATCAACGCACGGTTGGCGTCGTCGTGCTCGAGGAACGGAATCAGCGATGCAGCGACCGAAACTACCTGCTTCGGCGATACGTCCATCAAGGTGACGTCTTCCGGCGCCTTGACGGTGAATTCGTTCAAGTGACGAACAGCTACCAGCTCGTCGATCAGGACTTTCTGCTCACTCATCGTGGCCGAAGCCTGGGCGATCACGTGATCGGCCTCTTCGATAGCGGACAAGAACACGATCTCGTCGGTAACCAGTGCGTCTTTCACCACGCGGTACGGGCTCTCGAGGAAACCGTACTGGTTGGTGCGCGCATAGGCCGCCAGGGAGTTGATCAGACCGATGTTCGGACCTTCCGGCGTTTCGATCGGGCAAACACGACCGTAGTGCGTCGGGTGTACGTCACGAACTTCAAAGCCGGCACGCTCACGGGTCAAACCACCTGGGCCGAGTGCGGATACACGACGCTTGTGAGTAATCTCGGACAGCGGGTTGTTCTGGTCCATGAACTGGGACAGCTGGCTGGAACCGAAGAACTCTTTCACCGCCGCCGCTACTGGCTTGGCGTTGATCAGGTCTTGCGGCATCAGGCCTTCGCTTTCAGCCATCGACAGACGCTCTTTGACCGCACGCTCAACACGTACCAGGCCAACGCGGAACTGGTTCTCGGCCATTTCGCCTACGCAGCGAACACGACGGTTACCCAGGTGGTCGATGTCATCGACAATGCCTTTGCCGTTACGGATGTCGACCAGGGTCTTCAGTACCGCGACGATGTCTTCCTTGCACAGCACGCCCGAACCTTCGATCTCGGTACGACCGATACGACGGTTGAACTTCATCCGGCCGACCGCAGACAGGTCGTAACGCTCAGGACTGAAGAACAAGTTGTTGAACAGGGTTTCGGCAGCGTCTTTGGTTGGCGGCTCGCCTGGACGCATCATGCGATAGATTTCGACCAGCGCTTCCAATTGGTTGCTGGTGGAGTCGATCTTAAGAGTGTCGGAGACGAACGGACCGCAGTCGATATCGTTGGTGTACAGAGTTTCGATACGAACGACCTGAGCCTTGGCGATTTTCGCCAGGATCTCGGTGTTCAGCTCGGTATTGCACTCTGCCAGGATTTCGCCGGTTGCCGGATGCACGATGACCTTGGCGGTAGTACGGCCCAGGACGTAGTCCAGAGGTACTTCCAGCTCTTTGATACCGGCTTTTTCCAGCTGGTTGATGTGACGAGCGGTGATACGACGACCCTGCTCGACAATAACCTTGCCTTTGTCATCCTGAATATCCAGGACCGCGATTTCACCACGCAGGCGCTGAGGCACCAACTCCAGGCTCAGGCTCTCGCCTTTCACGTGGAATACGTTGGTGGTGTAGAAAGCGTCCAGCACTTCTTCAGTGCTATAGCCCAGCGCGCGAAGCAATACCGATGCTGGCAGCTTGCGACGACGGTCGATACGCACGAATACGCAGTCTTTCGGGTCGAACTCGAAGTCCAGCCACGAACCGCGGTAAGGAATGATACGCGCCGAGTACAGCAGTTTGCCGGAGCTGTGCGTCTTGCCACGGTCGTGGTCGAAGAACACGCCCGGAGAACGGTGCAGCTGGGAAACGATTACACGCTCGGTACCGTTGATTACGAAGGTACCGTTCTCAGTCATCAGGGGGATTTCACCCATGTAGACTTCTTGCTCTTTGATGTCCTTGATCGCTTTGTTCGACGATTCTTTGTCGAAAATGATCAGGCGCACTTTTACCCGCAAAGGTACGGCGTAAGTTACACCGCGCAACACGCATTCTTTGACATCAAATGCCGGTTCGCCCAGGCGATAACCAACGTACTCCAACGCAGCATTGCCGGAGTAGCTGATGATCGGGAAAACGGATTTGAAGGCCGCATGCAGGCCCACGTCGCGGAACTGATCTTTAGTCGCTCCCGCTTGCAAGAATTCACGATACGAATCCAGCTGGATGGCCAGGAGGTAAGGCACATCCATGACGTCCGGCAACTTGCTAAAGTCCTTGCGGATACGTTTTTTCTCAGTATATGAGTAAGCCATCAGCGTTCCCCAGCTTGGTCACCTGCTTGTTTGGCCCCTCCCGACGGGAGCAGCCAGAAAATCGTGCAAACCCCATGGTTTGCGCCACCGCATCGGGTGGATACCGCTCGTTATCGACACCAACCCAGTCGGTCGCCAATAACGGAAAAAGGCCGGTGGCAAGAGCCACCAGCCATCAGCCTTTCGCTTAACGCTCGGGCTGGAGACGCAAAGTCGAAGCTTACTTCAGCTCGACTTTAGCGCCTGCTTCTTCCAGAGCTGCTTTGGCTTTGTCAGCTGCGTCTTTGGCAACAGCTTCCAGAACCATGGCAGGAGCGCCGTCAACTACAGCCTTGGCTTCTTTCAGGCCCAGACCGGTCAGTTCACGTACTGCCTTGATCACGTTTACTTTCTTCTCGCCAGCTTCGGTCAGCATAACGTTGAATTCGGTTTGCTCTTCAACAACAGCGGCAGCAGCAGCTGGACCAGCCGATGCAGCAGCAGCGGAAACGCCGAATTTTTCTTCGAAAGCTTTGATCAGCTCAACAACTTGCAGAACCGACATTTCAGCTACTGCGTTGAGGATATCGTCTTGGGAGATAGACATTGCTGTATTTCCTGAATTGGGGGACGGCCTACGCGGCCATCGAAATAAACAAAAATACGCGAGAGAAAATGCTCAGCCTTAGGCTGCGGCAGCTTCTTTTTGCTCGCGAACTGCAGCCAGAGTACGAGCCAGCTTGCTGGTAGCGCCTTGAATCACGCTCATCAGCTGCGAAATGGCTTCGTCGCGGGTCGGCAGTGTTGCCAGTACGTCGATTTGGTTAGCTGCGAGGAACTTGCCCTCGAACGCAGCTGCCTTGATCTCGAACTTGTCCTGACTCTTGGCGAACTCTTTGAACAAACGGGCAGCAGCGCCTGGATGTTCTTTGGAGAACGCGATCAGAGTCGGGCCGGTGAACACGTCGTTGAGGACACTGTATTCAGTGTCAGCAACAGCGCGCTTGAGCAGGGTGTTACGTACAACACGTACGTATACGCCAGCTTCACGAGCCTCTTTACGGAGTCCGGTCATTGCGCCTACTGTTACGCCACGGGCATCAGCCACGACAGCGGACAGAGCGACTTTGGCAGCCTCGTTGACTTCAGCGACGATGGCCTTCTTGTCTTCGAGATTAATTGCCACGGGTTTAACTCCTGCTTGTTACCGTTTCATCGGGTCGAAACCAGATGTCGTTTTGGTGTCTGATTCGGTAAGGAACCGGGAGCACCATCTGCGTAGGCTTGAGGTTTAAGACTTGCGCCGCCTACGGTCTTGGATAGCCCCCGCCAGGCAGGGACCCCAATTTTTCAATCGGCACGATCGCTCGCGCCAATGCGTTACTTATACGTCGAGCGAGCCTTGGTCGATGACCAGACCTGGGCCCATAGTGGTGCTCAGGGTAACGCGCTTGACGTAGATACCTTTCGAGGAAGCTGGCTTGATACGCTTCAGGTCAGCGATCAGGGCTTCAACGTTTTCCTTCAGCTTGACTGCGTCGAAACCGACCTTGCCAACGGAAGTGTGGATGATGCCGTTTTTGTCGGTGCGATAACGAACCTGACCAGCCTTGGCGTTTTTAACCGCGTTAGCTACGTCTGGGGTTACGGTACCGACTTTCGGGTTAGGCATCAGACCACGTGGACCGAGGATCTGACCCAACTGACCTACAACGCGCATTGCATCCGGGGATGCGATGACCACGTCATAGTTCAGGTCGCCGCCTTTCATTTCGGCAGCCAGGTCGTCCATACCAACGCGATCAGCGCCAGCAGCCAGGGCAGCTTCAGCTGCAGGGCCCTGGGTGAACACAGCAACGCGAACGGTCTTGCCAGTGCCGTGTGGCAGCACGGTAGCGCTGCGAACAACCTGGTCAGATTTACGCGGGTCAACGCCCAGGTTTACAGCGATGTCCATGGACTCGCTGAACTTGACAGTCGACAGCTCGGTCAGGAGAGCAGCTGCATCAACGAAGCTGTAGGCTTTGCCCGCTTCGATTTTGCCGGCGATAGCCTTTTGGCGCTTGGTCAGCTTAGCCATTACACACCCTCCACGTTAAGGCCCATGCTACGAGCAGAACCGGCGATAGTACGCACGGCTGCATCCATATCAGCTGCAGTCAGATCCGCGTTTTTGGTTTTCGCGATCTCTTCCAGCTGTGCACGAGTTACGGTGCCAACCTTAACGGTGTTCGGACGAGCGGAACCGCTAGTCAGACCAGCAGCCTTCTTCAGCAGAACCGAAGCAGGGGTCGACTTGGTTTCGAACGTGAAGCTACGGTCGCTATAGACAGTGATGATCACTGGAGTCGGCAGACCTGGCTCAAGACCCTGAGTACGGGCGTTGAAAGCCTTGCAGAATTCCATGATGTTCACGCCGTGCTGACCCAGAGCCGGACCAACAGGTGGGCTTGGGTTAGCCTGAGCGGCCTTCACTTGCAGCTTGATGTAAGCGGTAATCTTCTTGGCCATGAGGCACTCCAATTACGGGTTCAAACGCCTCGAGAGGCTCCCCGGTTACTTGCGCGTTTATCCCAGTGACGACAAAACCCCACAGCCTAAGGCTGCGGGGTTGGGATGCTTGTCCTGCTAGACCTTTTCGACCTGGCTGAACTCCAACTCTACCGGGGTAGAGCGACCGAAAATGAGCACCGCGACCTGAATCCGGCTCTTTTCGTAGTTAACTTCTTCGACCGTGCCGTTGAAATCGGCGAACGGACCGTCGGTAACGCGAACGACTTCACCTGGCTCGAACAAGGTCTTCGGCTTCGGCTTGTCGCTACCATCAGCGACACGGCGCAGAATCGCTTCTGCTTCTTTGTCAGTGATTGGTGCAGGCTTGTCGGCAGTACCACCGATGAAGCCCATCACCCGAGGCGTGTCCTTGACCAAGTGCCAAGTACCCTCATTCATATCCATCTGGACCAGCACATAACCAGGGAAGAATTTACGCTCGCTTTTGCGCTTCTGGCCGTTACGCATTTCGACCACTTCTTCAGTGGGAACCAGAATTTCGCCGAAGCCATCTTCCATGCCAGCCAGCTTTACGCGCTCTACCAACGAGCGCATGACATGCTTCTCGTAACCCGAGTAAGCATGCACAACGTACCAACGCTTAGCCACGGGACACCCTTAGCCAACAATCAAGGAAACAAGCCAACCGAGCAGGGAATCGAGCCCCCACAACAGCAACGCCATAACCAGAACAACAGCCACCACAATCAGGGTGGTCTGCGTGGTTTCTTGGCGAGTTGGCCACACGACTTTACGAATCTCGGTGCGAGCTTCCTTAACCAGTACAAAGAAAGACTTGCCCTTCGCAGTCTGCAGGCCTACAAAGGCAGCTACAGCAGCAATGACAAGCAAAGCAAGTACACGGTACAGGATCGGCGAAGCAGAGTAATACTGGTTGCCAACGACGCCTACAATCACCAAAGCAGCTACTGCAAGCCACTTGAGCAGATCGAAACGAGAGCCTTGAGCTTCAGCCTTAGGAGTCATCTATGAAGATCCTGTGAAAAGAAAGCCAGACACACTGAGTGAATCTGGCAGGTCAGGAGGGAATCGAACCCCCAACCTACGGTTTTGGAGACCGTCGCTCTGCCAATTGAGCTACTGACCTAAAACAAAATCAGGCCGACCATTATGCCGGCCTGAAAAAGACATTACAACAACTTACTCGATTACTTTGGCTACGACGCCAGCGCCGACGGTACGACCGCCTTCACGGATAGCGAAACGCAGACCATCTTCCATTGCGATGGTTTTGATCAGGGTAACAGTCATCTGAATGTTATC
>NZ_JALJRO010000089.1:0-413 GCF_024519635.1 Pseudomonas sp. Pse1 | reverse complement strand
AATAAATGAGGGAGGGGAAGAGGGAGGAAGGAAAGGGGAAAATAAATGAGGGAGGGGAAGAGGGAGGAAGGAAAGGGGAAGGAGGAGAGAAAAGAAGGGGGGGAGAGGGGAGGAGAGGGAAAAAAAGAGGAGACAAGGGAGGAAGAAAGAGGAAAGGAAAGGGGGAAAGGAAAAGAGAGGAAGAAAGGAGGGAGGAGGGAAGGGAGAAAAGGGAAAGGAAGAAAGAAGAGAGAAAAGGGGAAAGAAAGAGGAGGGGGGAGAGGAGAGAAAGAAGAGAAAGAGGGAGAGAGGAAGGGAGGGAGAAGAGAGAAGAAAAGGGAAAAGGGGAAGAAAAGGGAGGGAAAGAGGAAAAAAAGGGGGGAAGAGGAAGGAAAAGGAGAAGAAAAAAAAGAAGGAAAATATTGAAAAACGTA
>NZ_JALJRO010000088.1:0-420 GCF_024519635.1 Pseudomonas sp. Pse1 | reverse complement strand
GTCTGGGATTGAGTGTCATGTTGGCGTATTGAGTGTCACAGTCGCATCATAAAACAACAAAAGCGAAAAATAATGACGCGCTGCAAGATTGTATTTTTTTCGCTTCTTGAGTAAAACGCAAAAAAAACGAAAGCGATCTGAAAGAAAAACCTGAACCGGCGCGTTCTCGCGCGCCGCGAGGGCCGCTGTACCGACGTACCGATGCCCGGTCGATAAACCGGGGACGTATTAGAGGCAGGAGACCAGATGCAGCTGACCCTGGACAGGATAGGTTTGCGAGCCGGCTCGCAGACGCACCTGTATCCCATGAGCCTGGCCCCGGTGCCGGGCGCCATGACCGTTTTGCTGGGGGTGACCCTGGCGGGCAAGACATCGCTGATGCGCATCATGGCCGGGCTCGACCGGCCCACCGAGGGCCGG
>NZ_JALJRO010000087.1:0-421 GCF_024519635.1 Pseudomonas sp. Pse1 | reverse complement strand
GGCACCCGGGACAACGCCCTGGCCGATCTTTTTTCCCCCCCCCTGGTCCCCTCCCCTCCCTCCTTCTCTCTCCCTCCCCTCTTTCTCTCCCTTCTCCTTCCTCTTTTCTTTTTTCCCCCTTCTCTTTCTCTCCTCTCCTCCCTTCCCTTTCCTCTTCCCCCTTTTTCTTTTTTTCCTCCTCCCTTTCCCTTTCCCTCTTCTTCCCTTCTCCTCCTTCCCCTCCTCTTTTCTCTCCCTCTCTTCTCTCCCTTCTCTCCCCTCTCCCCCCTCTCTCTTTCCTTCCCCCTCCTTCAGCCCTTCCATTACATCTCTACAAATCAACATATCTTCTCAATCATCTCATCAAGTTTCAACTTTTCTTTCCATTATTCTACCTTTTCTCTCATCCTTTCTTCAAACTCACTCCGTAACGCCTCAACCT
>NZ_JALJRO010000086.1:0-425 GCF_024519635.1 Pseudomonas sp. Pse1 | reverse complement strand
TGCCTCTCTTTTTATTTTCTTCCTTTCCTTTCTCCTTCCTCTTCCTTCCCCCCCTTTCTTCTCCCCCTCCTTTTCTCTCCCTTCTCTCTTTCCTCTCCCTCTTTTCTCTCTTTTCCTCCCTTCCTTTTCTCCTCCCCCTTCTCTCCTCTCTCCTTCTCTTTTCCTTCCCTTCCTCCTCCCCCCTTCTTCTCTCCCTCCCTCTCTCCCTTCTCTCTCTTCTTTTTTTCTCTTTCTCTCTCCCCTTTCCCCCCTCCCCTTTTTTTCCTCTCTCTCTCCCTTCCCCCCCTTCTTCCTCCCTCCTCTTTTTCCCTCTCCCCTCTTTCTTCTTCCTCTCTTCTCCTTTCTTCTCTCGTTTCTTTTTTCTCTCTCCCTTTCCCTCTCCCTCCCTCTCTTCCCCCTCCTTTTTCTTCCCTCCCCGGTCAGCG
>NZ_JALJRO010000085.1:0-426 GCF_024519635.1 Pseudomonas sp. Pse1 | reverse complement strand
GAGAAAAAATGAAGGATGAATTATAGGGAAATGAAGGAAGAAAGAGAATAAATGAGATAATGAAAGAATTAGGATGAAGAAGAGAAGGAAGAAAGGGGGAGAAGAAAGAAAGAAGGGAAGAAGAGGAGGGGAGGAAGAGAAAGGGGGAAAAGAGAAGAGGGGAAGGGGAAGGAGGAGGGAGGAAAGAGGAGGGGGAAAAGAAAGAGAAAAAAAAGAAGGAGAAGAGGGGGGGGGAGGAAGGGGAAAGGAAAGAAGAAAAGGAAGAAAAAGAAGAGAAAGGGAGAAAAAAAAAAGGAAAAGAGGAGAGGGGAAAAGAAAAAGGAAGGAAAGGAAAAGAAAGAAAAGGGGAAAAAAAAAAAGGGGGGGGAGAGAGGGAGGAAAAAAAGGAGGGGAAAGAGGAGCAGAAAGCCACCGCTGGGGCAATCG
>NZ_JALJRO010000084.1:0-437 GCF_024519635.1 Pseudomonas sp. Pse1 | reverse complement strand
GGTTTGTCTGAGGGCAAACGCTTCGGCGTTGATTATTCCGCAACAGTTGGCGGCGTGTAGATGATGCGCCGACGTTGCGTGATGCGGCGTCGGCGCCATCCCAGCATAGGCGAGATCACACCGCAGGGCGATGCTTCAGGCAAAGCTGTCGACGCCTTGCACGAGGCGTTTTGCCAGGCGCGGTTGACGCAATTGCTCGAGCCACCACTGGAGCGCCCGGCCTTCGCCAAGTCCGTCGCCGCTGCGCCAGCCGACGTAGAGCAGGTTGGGCTCGCGCGGGTCGGTGGTGCGTTTTTCCACCAGTTCGCCACGTGCAAGCAGCGACGTCACCCGATGTTTCGGCAGCCAGCCCACGCCCAGGCCGTCGCGCTGCGCGAGCGTTTTGGCATGCATGCTGGGCACGGCCAGCGTGGATTGCCCGCCGACAGTGCCATAGG
>NZ_JALJRO010000083.1:0-437 GCF_024519635.1 Pseudomonas sp. Pse1 | reverse complement strand
CCGCAACCACGCCGAGTCCGGCGGCCACGGCTCGCTGTCCGACTACTACACCGCGCGCTACGGCCGCGTGGTGTTCGACAAGCAGCTGCGCGAACACATGGTGTTCTCCGACCACAGCCTGGCCACCGACAGCGTGTTCGCCGAGGTGCACCTGGTGTCGTGCCGCAACGTGCTTATCTATTTCGAGCGCGATCTGCAGAACCGCGCGCTGCGCCTGTTCCATGACGCGCTGGTGCATCGCGGCTTCATGGGCCTGGGCTCGCGCGAATCGGTGCGCTTTTCCGCCCAGGCCGACGGCTTCGACGACTTCGTGCTCGAAGACCGCATCTACCGCAAGAAGGCGGGCCTGTGAGCGCCCCGACGCCGGATCGCCGCGACGCGGCGGGCGCCTGGGACGCCATCGTCATCGGCGGCTCGTCGGGCGCCATCGAGGTCCT
>NZ_JALJRO010000082.1:0-441 GCF_024519635.1 Pseudomonas sp. Pse1 | reverse complement strand
CCCTGTTACCGCCGTGAAAGGGCGGTGTCCTAGGCCACTAGACGAAGGGGACACACTACCCGGACCACACAGCGTGTGGTCTGGTACCGAACAAAAACGCCACTCCATGAGTGGCGCTCTCGTTAAATTTGGAGCGGGAAACGAGACTCGAACTCGCGACCCCGACCTTGGCAAGGTCGTGCTCTACCAACTGAGCTATTCCCGCAAATGGCGTCCCCTAGGGGACTCGAACCCCTGTTACCGCCGTGAAAGGGCGGTGTCCTAGGCCACTAGACGAAGGGGACACGCTACCCGGAACACATGGTGTGTGTTTCGGTGTCCAGATCCAATCCGAAGACTGGGTTCTGGTTTCACTCAGCACCACCCGAAGGCACTGCTGTTTAAAATTGGAGCGGGAAACGAGACTCGAACTCGCGACCCCGACCTTGGCAAGGTCGTGCT
>NZ_JALJRO010000081.1:0-458 GCF_024519635.1 Pseudomonas sp. Pse1 | reverse complement strand
GGTAGTTGCGGGCGCCTTCATACAGGGCATCGCCAGGGGCCACGGTTTCGCTCAGCACCCGGTGCAAGCCATCATAGGTGTAGCGGATCCGCACGTCGTTGTCGTCTTGGGTCAGCAAGGGCTGACCATGCAGCAACGAATCTTCGCGGATGATGAACTTGCGCGTGTGTTTGCCACCCACGCCATGGTCGAAACCGGTCAGGGTCTCGGTGGTCTGCAACACGGTTTCGCCCACAAAGGTGCTGTTGAGTTTTGCGTAGGCGTAGTCGGTAGTGGTAGTCAGGCCGTTGAGGGTCAGGGCCTGCTGCTGGCGCCGACCATGCAGTAACGGGTTGTCGAGCTGGTTGAAGGTCTGGTAGGCCAACTTTTGCAGCAGCTCTTCCCGGTTGCCGTTGACCTGATACAGAGCCTCTTCGGTCAGCACCAGCCAGTCGTTGCTGACAGAGCCCCTGAGCGGT
>NZ_JALJRO010000080.1:0-464 GCF_024519635.1 Pseudomonas sp. Pse1 | reverse complement strand
TCGATCTTCATTGGCTTCCTGGTGTCGATTCCGCTGTCGATCGCCCGGGTCTCATCGAAGTTCTACGTGCGTCTGCCGGTGCAGTTCTACACCTACCTGTTCCGCGGCACGCCGCTGTATATCCAGCTGCTGATTTGCTACACCGGGATCTACAGCCTGGCCGCCATTCGCGCGCAGCCAGTGCTCGATGCGTTCTTCCGTGACGCCATGAACTGCACCATCCTCGCTTTTGCCCTGAACACCTGCGCCTACACCACGGAGATCTTTGCCGGGGCGATTCGCAGCATGAATCACGGCGAAGTCGAGGCGGCCAAGGCCTATGGTCTGACCGGCTGGAAGCTGTATGCCTACGTGATCATGCCTTCGGCCCTGCGCCGCTCGTTGCCGTACTACAGCAACGAAGTGATCCTGATGCTGCACTCGACCACCGTGGCGTTCACCGCGACCATCCCGGACATTCTCAA